>JAEXEM010000031.1 GCA_023401045.1 Actinomycetes bacterium | reverse complement strand
GCAGGACGACGTCCGACGGGAGGCCCGCGAGGCCGCGGCTGCCGGCGGGCTGCAGGCGCTGCCGCTGGCCCGCGCGAGCGTCCTCGAGGACCTGCGCCTGTGGCCGACCACCCTCGTCCTGCTGCGCGAGACGGTCGCGCCGACCGTGTGGGGCGGGACGGTCGTGCCGCCGGGGCAGGGCATCGCGCTCGTCAGCTCGTGGTTCCACCGGGACCCCGCGCTGCGTCCGCTCGCCGACGCGTACGCCCCGGAGCGGTGGACCGGGACCGAGTGGACCGCGACCGGGCCCGACGGCTGGCTCGTCGTGCCGTTCAGCGCCGGCCCGGTGGTCTGCCCGGGGCGTGACGTCGTCCTCATGACGGTCTCCACGCTGCTGTCCGAGATGGTGCGTCAGGTGCGCTGGGGACCGGTCACCCATCCCGACCTCGCGCTCGACCCGTTGCCGGCGTCGCTCGCGCACACCGCGGTGCGGCTGCGCGCCGACGCGGCCTGAGGCCGGTCGGGCGACGGCACCGGTGGGCCCTCCGGCCCGCCGGGCGGGGCCGGACGGCCGTGGCGCGCGACGGTCCAGCGCGCGAGCCTGGACGCGAGCGCGCACACCCGGCTGTGACCGCCGGCTCCTCGTGCGCCTCGGACGAGGGGCGACGGGTATGGACGACAGGCTGGTCGTGGGGTACGACGGCTCGGTCGACGCGCAGGTCGCGGTCCGGTGGGCCGCGGCGCAGGCGCTCCGGCGGCGGTGGGTGCTCGACCTCGTGCACGTCCGTGGGCTCGTCGAGGGTGAGCACCCGGGTGGGTCGAGCACGGCGCCTGCTCTCCTGCGGTACGTCCAGGCCGTGGCCGCCGAGGGTGCCGCCGAGGCGACCGCGGCCGCTCCCGGTGTGACCGTCCGGGCGTCGGTGGCCGCCGGGCCGCCGGCGGCCGTGCTCGTCGAGCACGCGCGGGGCGCACGTGGCGTCGTCGTCGGACGTCATGGCGCGGGGCGGCTGACGCGCGCCCGGCTGGGCGCGGTGGCGGCGGGGGTGCTGCACCACGCGGAGTGCCCCGTCGCGGTGGTCCCCGGCGAGCCGGTGGCCCGGCTTCTTCCCGGAACGCCGGTGGTCGTCGGGTTCGACGGGTCCCCGGGCGCCTTCGGTGCGCTCGCGACCGCGTGCGACGACGTCGCGGTGCGTGGCACGGAGGTCACCGTCGTCACGGCGTGGACCACGGCCGCGGACCTGTTCGACGCGCCCCACCGGGTGAGTGCCTACCCGGACAGGTCGCCGTCGGAGGTCGCGCTCGGGGAGGCCGAGCGGGTGAGCGCACTCGCCCGGCAGTGGGCCGACGCGCACCCGGACGTCCCGGTCTCCTGCCAGGTCGTGCCGGGCCGTGCCGCGGACGTGCTGGTCCGTCGCTCCGCCTCGGCGCGGGCCGTGGTGGTGGGGACGCGGGGTCGCGGCGGCTTCGCCAGCCTGGTGCTCGGGTCCACGAGCAACGCCGTCGTCCAGCGTGCCCGGTGCCCGGTCGTCGTCACCCGTGAGCTGCGGCCCGTGCCTCGTGGTGCGCCGTGATCGCGGCGGTGGGGGACCGCATCGTCGTCCGCGGTCCGCGGGTCGACGCGCCCGTGCGGGACGGGGAGGTCGTCGGGGTCCCGCACGAGGACGGCTCGCCGCCCTACGCCGTGCGCTGGTCGGACACCGGGCACGTGGGGTTGTTCTTCCCCGGGCCGGACGCGGTCGTCCACCACGGCGGTCATCGGGACGGCGGGCGTCACGGGGCGGGCTCTCGTGCCCGCGGGGCGTCGCGACGCCCGGGCTGAGGCAGACCGCCGACGGGACCCGCAGCCGTTCGATGTCACGCAACGGTAACGATGTGCTCGGCTGCGACGGGAAGTACCTGGTACTCGCTGTCCCGGTGTCTCCGAGCGCTGCTAGACAGTGCTCGCCAGGTCCGACGAGGGACCAAGGTCCCATGTCGGACCGTGCGCCGCCTCGCCACGACCGGTCCCTGCGTCCGGCACCACAACGAGGTGGTCATGTCCAGAGTCGTGCTCGCCGGGACGGCGCTCGCCGTCCTCGGTCCTCTCGTCCTCCTGCTCTCCTGGCTCCTGGGCCCGGAGGTCCAGCCCGTCGCCCTGGTCGGCGTGGCGCTCGGCGGGGCGCTCGGCCTCGTGCCCAGCGCCCGGGCCGCGGGCCGGGCCGGCGGGTTCGCCGCCGGCTTCGCGCTCGCCTGGATCGGGTACCTCGTGCGCGCTGCGGCCCTGCCCGACAGCACCGGTGGGCGGGCCGTGGCCGTGCTCGTCGTCCTGCTCGCCTGCGTGGCCGTGGCGTTCGCCTCCCGCGACCGCCTGCCCCTGTGGTCGTCGCTCCTCGGTGCCGCGGCCATGGCCGGCGCCTTCGAGGCGACCTATGCCGCCGACCCGTCCGGCGTCGCGACGACCTCGCCCGGCCCGGCCACCGCCGTCCTGCTCACGGCCGCGGCCGGCTTCCTCGTGGCGACGCTGCTCGCCCCGTCACCCCGCCGTGAGTCGGTGCCCGGCGCGGGAGGCGACCCCGCCGTGCTCACCGACGGGACGGACCGGCCCGCCGAGGCGCGGCTCGTCCGCGACGACGCCCCCCTCACCACCCGCCCCCTCGAACCGGCCCCGGAGGTCTGACGTGCGCTCCCAGCCCCACCGCTCCGTCGCGCGCCGGCTCGCCCCCGCGCTCGCGCTGCCC
>JAEXEM010000030.1 GCA_023401045.1 Actinomycetes bacterium | reverse complement strand
AGCGGGGGCTCGAGCTCGCGGTGCCGGTGCTCGTCGCCCGCTCGGCCCGGTCGAGCGCCGACGTGCTCGGCGACGACGACCTCGACACCGCCGACACCGTGCTCGACGTGGCGACGGTCGCCGCGCTCGCCCCGCGGCTCGGGCCGCACGTCGAGGAGCTCGTCGTCGACGGCGGCGTCCACGACCTCACGCTCTCGCTCGACGCACCGCGCCGGCACTACCTCGAGGCGGTCGTCGACTTCCTCGACCGGTCGGTGCGCACGGCGCCGGCCGGCTGAGCCGTCCGTCCCGCACGTGCCGGCCCGACGTGCGACGACGCCCGCCCCGGCGGACCGGGACGGGCGTCGTGCGGCAGTGACCTGCGGGTGCGCTCAGAAGGCGGCGATGATCTCGCCGTCCGGCCAGCGCTCCTCGATGAAGGCGCGGACCTCGTCGGAGCGGAGCAGCTCGTCGAGCTTGACGAGGGCCGGGTCGTCCTTGTCCTCCGCGCGCACGGCGAGGAAGTTGGCGTACGGGTTGCCCTCGCCGTCCTCGAGGAGGATCGCGTCCTTCGCCGGGTTGAGGCCCGCCTCGAGCGCGAAGTTGCCGTTGATGACCGCGGCGTCGACGTCCTGGAGGGACACGACGAGCTGCTCGGGCGCGGTCTCGACGAGCTCGAGGTTCTTCGGGTTCTCCGCGACGTCGAGCAGGGTCGCGTCACCGTCGGTCTCGGCGAGGGTGATGAGCCCGGCCTCGGCGAGCAGGTCGAGCGCGCGCGCCTGGTTGCCCGGGTCGTTCGTCAGCGCGACCGTCCCGCCCTCGGGGATGTCCTCGACGGACTCGACGGAGTCCGAGTAGATCCCGTACGGCTCGATGTGGACGCCGTCGAAGTGGTCGAAGTCGAAGCCGTTCTCCTCGACCTGCGCCTCGAAGTACGGCAGGTGCTGGAAGTAGTTGGCGTCGATCTCGCCCTCGTCGAGCGCGGTGTTCGGCAGCACGTAGTCGGTGAACTCGCGGATCTCGATGTCGAGGCCGGCGTCCGCCGCGAGCTCGTCCTGGACGAACTGGAGGATCTCGGCGTGGGGCACGGGGCTCGCGCCGACGACGACGGTCGTGACGCCGTCGGCCGCGGGCGTGGGGCCGTCCGCGGCGTCGCTGTCGCCGCCCGCGCAGCCGGCCATCACCAGGGCCGTGGCGGCGAGGACGGCTGCGGTGCGCACGGTGCGCTTCATGTGTGGTTCCTTCCGGTGGTCGCCCCTCGTACCGGGGCGGGGCTCTGTGGGTGGTGCGGGCTCGGACGGCGGGGCGTGCTCACCTGTGGTCGAGGCGGCGCGCGACGGCGTCCCCGACGACCTGGACGACGGTGACGAGCACGACGATGACGACGACGGACGTGTAGAGGACGACGGGGTCGAACCGCTGGAACCCGTACGTGATGGCGAGGAAGCCCAGGCCGCCGGCGCCGATGGCCCCGACCATCGCCGAGTACCCGATGAGGGCGATGACCGTGACGGTGAAGCCGGAGACGATCGCGGGCAGCGCCTCGCGCACGAGCACCGCGCCGAGGATCTTCGGCGTGGAGGAGCCCATGACGCGGGCGGCCTCGACCTTGCCGGGGGAGACGTCGCGCACCGCGGTCTCGACGAGTCGTGCGAAGAACGGCACCGTGCCGATGCTCAGCGGCACGACGGCGGCCTCCCAGCCGAGGCTCGTGCCGACGATCGCGCGGGTGAGCGGGATGACGGCGACGGCGAGGATGATGAACGGCAGCGCGCGCAGCACGTTGACGACGACCCCGAGCACACCCGACGCGACCCGGTTCGGCAGCAGCCCGTCCGACGCGACCGAGCGCAGCAGCAGCCCGAGGGGCAGCCCGAGGACGAGCACGACGAGCGCCGAGAGCCCGACCATCTGGAGCGTCTCGAGCGTCGCCTCGGGCAGCTTCTGCTGGATGACGCGGTTGGTCGTCAGCTCGACCCACAGGTCGCCCATCACGCCACCTCCGCCGTCGGCGCGGCCGGCACGGCGACGGGGTCGAGCCCTGCCCTGCGCAGCCGGTCGAGGACCTCGTCGACGCGGTCGGTCGGCGCCTCGACGATGACCCGGCCGACGCGCACCGGGCCGATCGGCTCGACGGTCGCGGAGACGACCTCGACGTCGTCGCCGAGCCCGGCGACGGCCGCGAGGGCGGTGCTCGACGCGACCGCGTCGGTCGCGTAGACGGCCTCGACGAGCGCCCGGTGCGCACCCGTCGGCAGGTCCGGCACCGGGACGAGCGCCCGGGAGAGCGGTGAGCCGACGGTCGTGACGACCTGCGTGAGCGGGCCGGACTGGACGACCCGGCCGTGCTCGAGGAGCGTGACCGCGTCGCACGTCTCGCGGACCACCGACGGCTCGTGCGTGATGACGACGACGGTGATGCCGAGCCGGTCGCGCAGGTCCCGCACGAGCCCGAGGATCTGCCGGGTCGTCCCGCCGTCGAGCGCGGACGTGGGCTCGTCGCACAGCAGCACCGCCGGCTCGGTGGCCAGCGCCCGGGCGATGCCGACGCGCTGCTTCTGCCCGCCGGAGAGCTGGGCGGGGTAGGCCGACGCGCGGTCGCCGAGACCCACGAGGTCGAGCAGCTCGGCCACCCGGGCGGCGCGCCGGGCGCGCGGCACCCCGGCCACCTCGAGGGGGTAGGCGACGTTGGCGGCGATCGTGCGGGAGTCGAGCAGGTTGACGTGCTGGAAGACCATCCCGGTGCGGCGCCGGGCGTCGCGCAGCCGGCGCTCGGGCAGGTCGGAGATCGTCACGCCGTCGACCGTCACGGTGCCGGAGGTCGGGCGCTCGAGGCCGGTGAGACAGCGGATGAGGGTGGACTTGCCGGCGCCGGAGCGGCCGACGATGCCGTGCACGGTGCCGCGCTCGACGGTGAGGTCGATGCCGTCGAGCGCGACGACGTCACCGTCGGGGGACGGGTACACCTTGCGGAGGGCGGACAGCTCGATCACGGGAGGTCCTT
>JAEXEM010000013.1 GCA_023401045.1 Actinomycetes bacterium | reverse complement strand
GGGCAGCGCGGCGGCACGTTCGACCTCCGACGGTGGCAGGACGACGCCGGGCAGCGACGTGAGCCGCCACACGACGAGGAGGACGCCCGTGGCGGGCAGCTGCACCCACACGGGCACCCCGGCGGCGGACGCGAGCGCACCGAGCCCCGACCCGACGACGGCACCGACGGAGAACGCGGCGTGGAACTGCGGGATGACCGTGCGGCCGAGGGCACGCTCGACGCGCGCGGACTCGACGTTGAGTGCGACGTTGCCGAGGGCGACGCCGACGCCGTTGAGGAACAGCCCGACGGCGAGCAGCTCGGCCGACCCGACGGCGGGCGCCGTTCCGAGCAGGCCGAGGGCGACGGCCATGACGACGGTCGAGGCGACGACGACGG
Organism: Actinomycetes bacterium; assembly: GCA_023401045.1. Taxonomy (GTDB): domain Bacteria; phylum Actinomycetota; class Actinomycetes; order Actinomycetales; family Cellulomonadaceae; genus Cellulomonas. The sequence goes on along the minus strand of JAEXEM010000013.1, from coordinate 3,569 downwards.
TCCGGCTGCCGAGCCGCTGGAGCACCCCGCCCGCGACCGTCACGGTGAGCAGCGATCCGACGGCCCCGACGAGGAGCAGGCCCCCGAGCGCGCCGGTGCTGAGGTCGAGCAGGTCCCGCACCGTGGGGATGCGGGCGAGCCAGCTCGAGAAGGTGATGCCCGTGAGGGCGAAGAGCCCGACGAGGAGGAACCGCGCGCGGGGCACAGCGGCGGGGCGGGGGCGGGTCACGGCTGCTCCGGGCGCAGGGTGAGGGGGCACCAAGGGGGTCGAATCGATTCGATCGCTGCGCGTCGAGAGGCCGAACCGATGTGCGTGGGACCGGCCCAGTCTGCGGGTACGCTGACCGCGACGTCAAACGGCCTGGAAGGCACGTCCGGAGGTACCCGTCCTGTCTGCGCAGCGCACGACCCTCGCCGACGTCGCGGCCAGCGCGGGCGTGTCGGTCTCGACCGCCTCCCTGGCGTTCTCCGGCACCGGGCCCATCGCCGCCGCGACGCGCGAGCGCGTCCTCGACGCCGCCCGCGTGCTCGGGTACGCCGGCCCCAACCCGCTCGGGCGCCAGCTGCGGCGCGGCCGCTCGGGCATCGTCGGCGTCATCATGGGCGACGTCCTGCGCCGCGCGTTCCGCGACCCCGTCGCCAGCCAGGTGCTCGACGGCCTCACCTCGACGCTCGGCCCGCTCGGCCTCGGCGTCCTGCTCATCCCCGGCGCCGACGACGCGACGCAGCCGGCGGTCAACCCCGTCCTCGAGTCCGCGGCGATGGACGTGGCCGTGCAGATGTGGGGTGGCACGACCGACGACCCGGTGCTCGACGCGCTGCGGCGCCGCGGCACCCCGACGGTGCTCGTCGAGGGCATCCCGCAGCCGGGCGTCGCCGCCGTCGGCATCGACGACCACGGGGGGATGGCCTCCCTCACGCGGTACCTGCTCGAGCTCGGGCACACCCGCATCGCCACGGTGACGCTGCCCTTCGACCGTGAGCGCACCGGCGGCCCCGCGGCGCCCGACCGCATCGCGACCATCGCGTGGGAGATCACCCGCCGCCGGCTCGCGGGGGTCCTCGAGACGGGCCTGGCCCCGACGGTCGTCTACGAGACGCAGGCCTCGCTCGTCGAGAACGGCGCCGACGCCGGCCGCGCGCTGCTCTCCTCCCCCGACCGCCCCACGGCGATCATCTGCCAGTCGGACCTCCTCGCCTCCGGTGTCGTGCTCGCGGCACGTGAGCTCGGCCTGCGGGTCCCGGAGGACGTCTCGGTCGCGGGGTTCGACGGCCTCGACCTGCCGTGGCTCGCGCCCGACGTCCTCACGAGCGTGTCGCAGCCCCTCGCGGAGAAGGGAGCCGCGATCGGTCAGGCCGTCGCGGAGCTGCTCGAGGGCAGCATGCCCGAGCCGCGCGTGCTGCCGGTCGGGCTGCGGGTCGGCACGACGACGGGCCCTCCCCCGACGCACTGACGCGGCGGGACGCACCCGCTGCCGAGGACGCGACCTCGGCGCCCACCACCGGCTGCCCGGACGTGCCGGTGCGGGCCGTGCGGGCGGGTCAGCCCAGGCGGACGACCGCCTGCGCCTTGCCGAGCACGGCGACGCCCTCGACGGTGACCGCGAGGTCCACCCGCGCGGTGCCGGCCTCCGGGTCGACCGCGCCGACGGTCGCGACGACCTCGACCTCGGCCTGCCCCGGGTCCGGGACGACGACGGGACGCGTGAAGCGCGTGCGGTAGTCGACGACGGCGGTGGGGTCACCGAGCCAGTCCTCGAGGACGGCGACGGCTGCCCCCATCGTCCACATGCCGTGCGCGATGACGCCCGGCAGCCCGACGGACGTCGCGACGCGCTCGTTCCAGTGGATGGGGTTGAAGTCGCCCGAGGCTCCGGCGTAGCGCACGAGCCGGGCCCGGTCGACGGCGACCGTGCGGCGGGCGACCTCCTGGCCGACGACGACGTCGGCGAGCACGGGGACGGTCACGGGCTGTCCTCCCCGCGGACGGCGAGCGTCGAGACGACGGTGGCCACCGGTTCGCCGCCCTCGTCGACGATCTCGCAGCGCGTCGTCACCATCGCGAGGCCGGCGCGTGCGACGACCTTGTCGACGTGGAGCGTCGTGCGGAGCCGGTCACCGGCGCGGATGGGCCGGTGGTGGGTGAACCGCTCGTCCGCGTGGACGACGCGGGAGAAGTCGATGCCCGCGGCGGGGTCGTCGACGTACTGCGCCTCGGCGCGCTGGGCGACGACCACCGCGAACGTCGCCGGAGCGACGACGTCGGGGTGACCGAGCGCGCGGGCGGCCTCGGGGTCGGTGTGCGCCGGGTGCGTGGCCCCGGTCGCCTCCGCGAACTCGCGGAGCTTCTCGCGGGAGACCTCGTACACGACGGCGCCGGGCGGGTAGACCCGCCCGGCGAACGAGGTGTCGACCTCCACGTCGGCTGCTGCTCGAGGAGCCCGCGTCAGCGGGTCTCGCGGTGCAGCGTGTGCTTGTTGTCGCGCGGGCAGAACTTCTTCATCTCGAGCCGGTCGGGGGTGTTCCGACGGTTCTTCTTCGTGATGTAGTTCCGCTCCTTGCACTCCGTGCACGCGAGCGTGATCTTCGGGCGGACGTCCGCGCTCTTGCTGGCCATGTTCGTGTCACCTCTCGCGCCCCGGTGGGGCTGCGCTCTTCTCCTGGCACGCGCCGGCCGACGCGCGCCCCTGCGACGGATGATCGCCGGACGTGGTAGCGGGAGCGGGATTCGAACCCGCGACACCACGATTATGAGCCGTGTGCTCTAACCACCTGAGCTATCCCGCCACAGCGGTCGTGCCCCGGCCGGACGTCCAGGGACGTCCGGCCAGCGACACACCACAGAGCCCCGAAAGGGAATCGAACCCTTGACCTTCTCCTTACCATGGAGACGCTCTGCCGACTGAGCTATCGGGGCAGCGCGGACCAGAGTACACGGGCGATGGCGTGCCCGTGAAATCGGCCCCGGACCACCCCGCGACCAGGCCCCGGACCGCGCCCGGACGCGCGGTGACGCACCGGTCGAGGGCCCCCCGCACCGGCCGTCCATGGCGGTCGCGAATCGTTTCATCACGTCGCTGCCCTCCCGCTCGCGTGCCACGATCCCGCGCATGCGTCCCCGTCACCTGCACCGTCATGCCCTCACCGCGCTCGCCGTGGCCCTCCTGGCCACCGCGTGCACGTCGGACCCGGGCGTCGACCCCTCGAGCGCCGACTGGCCCGAGGCCGTGAGCCCCGCAGAGGCCGAGGGCGAGTTCTGGGTCGTGTGGACCGCTGTCGCCGAGACCCTGGAGGACCCCGCCCTCGGCACCGAGGTCGAGCGGCTCGCGGGCCTCGGGTACGACGTCGAGCCGTGGGACCCCTCCTGCCAGACCGGGGCCGCGGACGTCCTCGCGGGCCTCACCGGCTTCACCGAGCCCGCGGCCGTGGGTGTGGCGTTCGCCTCGCAGGAGGACGCCGGCGTCTTCGACACCCGCGACGAGGGTGCGACGGTCTCGCTCACCGGCGGCACCTGGACCTGCTGACCGGGGCGGACCCGCCGACCCGGGGCAGGCGACTCGCGACCTGCC
>JAEXEM010000462.1 GCA_023401045.1 Actinomycetes bacterium | reverse complement strand
GCGCAGGGTCAGTCCCCAGCGCACCGTGCTCGCGTCACCGGTGGCGAGCTCGAGGAGCAGGTCGCCGGTGCGGAACGCGTCGGCGACGCACGACATCGGCTCCACGGCCACGCCCCGCCGGTCGATGCCGGGGATGCCGTCACCGGTGCACACCTGCCACGCCGGGAGCGTCGCGTCGGCCCACACCTCGACGGTGCGGCCGTCGGAGCCCGTGAGCGTGGCGCGGGTGAGCCCGTCGTCGTCGGGGGTCGCCTCGAGCCACGCGTCGTCGAGCTGGACGCCGGCGAGCGGCAGGCCGGCACGCAGGTCGTAGACGCCGGAGACGGCCTGCGTGCCCGTCGGCAGCAGGCGCTGGTCGACGGTGACGCGGCGTTCCGCGTCGAGCCGCAGCGTGCTGCCGTCCACGCCGCCCGGGCCGGGGGAGAGCCACGGGTGGAAGCCGACGCCGTACGGGGCGACCGACGTGCCGTGGTTCGTCGTCGTCACGCTCACCTCGAGGCCGCCGTCGCCCAGCGTGTACGTGACGTCGACCCGCAGCGCCCACGGGTACCCGGGCGTCGGCACGAGGTCGTGGCGCAGGGTGACGGTGCCCTCGCCGGACGAGACGAGGTCGAACCGCGCGTAGGAGACGAGGCCGTGCAGCGCGGTGAGCCGCTCGTGCTCGGTGAGGGGCACCTGGTACGTGACGTCACGGAAGCGGTAGGTGCCGTCGCGCAGCCGGTTCGGCCACGGCGCGAGCACCGCGCCGGAGAAGGCCGGCGGGATGACGTCGTCGGCGAAGGGCAGCACGACGTCGCGCTCGCCGACCCGGTACTCCCGGACGGCCGCGGCGACGGAGGCGATGACGGCGACCTGGTCGCCGTGCCGGAGCACGTGCTGGTCGCCGGTGGGAGAGAACGTGTTCACCCGCCCAACCTAGCGGCGCCCGGGCGGGCCCACCCGGGACGGGGCGCGTCGCGCACCCGGACGGGTGGTCGTCCGGCTCGCGGGGGCTCAGCTGTGGACGGCAGCGCCCGGACGGCTCGCCGATGCCCTACCGTGACGCCCGAAACGGACGAATCCGGCACCGCCGGGGCGTGAGGGCGCGTGCCGGAGCGGCGAGGAGGTGGGCGTGGACGGGGTGGCGATCCTCGAGGGCGAGGTCCGCGAGCTCATCCGCCGACGCGGTGTCGACCCTGTGCGCGACCGTGCCGGTGTCGTCGCGCTCGTCCACGCCGCGATGGCCGACTACGACGAGCGGTCGGTGCTCGGGTCCGTCCCGCCGCTCGGCGACCCCGCGTCGGCGCACAAGGCGGTCGTCGACGCGGTGGCGGGCCTCGGGCCGCTGCAGCGCTACCTCGACGACGACGAGGTGGAGGAGATCTGGATCAACTCCCCGTCGCAGGTGTTCGTCGCACGGCGGGGCGAGCCCGAGCTGACGACGACGATCCTCACCGAGCAGCAGGTGCGCGACCTCGTCGAGCGGATGCTCAAGGCGTCCGGCCGCCGGCTCGACCTGTCGAGCCCGTTCGTCGACGCCTCGCTGCCCGGCGGGGAGCGCCTGCACGCGGTCATCCCGGACGTCACGCGGCGCCACTGGTCGGTCAACATCCGCAAGTACGTCGTCCGTGCCACGAGCCTCGACGACCTCGTCGCCCTCGGCTCGCTCACCCCGCAGGCCGCGGCCTTCCTCCGCGCCGCCGTGCGTGTCGGGCTCAACGTCCTCGTCTCCGGGCCCACGCAGGCCGGCAAGACGACGATGCTCAACGCCCTCACCGGGGCCGTGCCACCCCGGGAGCGCGTCGTCAGCTGCGAGGAGGTCTTCGAGCTGCGTCCCGCGGTGCGCGACTGGGTGGCGATGCAGACCCGGCAGGCGAACCTCGAGGGCGTCGGGGAGATCACGCTGCGCCGGCTCGTCAAGGAGGCGCTGCGGATGCGACCGGACCGGCTGCTCGTCGGCGAGGTCCGCGAGGCCGAGGCGTTCGACCTGCTCGTCGCGCTCAACAGCGGGGTGCCGGCGATGTGCACGATCCACGCGAGCTCCGCCCGCGAGGCGCTCACCAAGCTGTGCACGCTGCCGCTGCTCGCCGGGGAGAACATCTCGGACCGGTTCGTCGTCCCCACCGTCGCGGCGTCGGTCGACCTCGTCGTCCACCTCGAGCTCGACGGGCGCGGGCGCCGGCGCACCGCCGAGGTGGTCGCCGTGCCCGGCCGCGTCGAGGCGGGCGTCGTCGAGACGGCCGACCTCTTCACGACGCGCGCCGGCGTGCTGCAGCGGGCCGAGGGCTTCCCGCCCCACCCCGACCGGTTCGCGCGCGCGGGTGTCGACGTCGCCGCGCTGCTGCGGCAGGGCTGAGCCGTGGGCGTCGTCGCAGGGCTGCTGCTCGGGGCCGGGCTCGCCTGCCTCTGGTGGTCGTGGTGGCCGGTCGCGCAGGCCGCCCCCCGTCGCGACGGGTGGCGCTCCCGCGCCGCCGACACGCTCGTCCAGGCCGAGGTGTCCGGTGTGGGCCCCGAGGGGCTGCTCGCCGTGAGCGTGCTCGCCGGCGCCGTCGTCGCGACGGCCTCCTTCCTCGTCGTGCCCGTGCCGGTCGTGTGCCTGTGCTTCGGGGCGTTCGCCGCGACCGCGCCGTGGGCGCTCGTCCGGGGTCGCGCACGGCGGCGCCTGGCCCGCACCCGCGAGCTGTGGCCCGACGTCGTCGACCACCTCGCTTCCGGTGTGCGCGCCGGACTCTCGCTGCCGGAGGCGCTCGTCCAGCTCGGCGACCGAGGGCCGGTGGAGCTGAGGGCGCCGTTCCGTGCCTTCGCCGAGGACTACCGCGCGACCGGCCGCTTCTCCGACGCGCTCGACGCGCTCAAGGACCGGTTCGCCGACCCGGTGGCGGACCGGATCGTCGAGGCGCTGCGGCTCACCCGCGACGTCGGCGGGTCGGACCTCGGCCGCCTGCTGCGCGCGCTGTCCGCGTTCCTGCGCGACGACCTGCGCACCCGCGGGGAGATCGAGGCGCGGCAGAGCTGGACGGTGTACGCCGCCCGGCTCGCCGTCGCCGCCCCGTGGGTCGTGCTCGCGATGCTCGCGTCACGCCCCGAGGCGATCGAGGCGTACGACTCGCCGGCCGGAGCGGTCGTCCTGCTCGTGGGGGCGGTCCTCACCGTCGTCGCCTACCGGCTCATGCTGCGCGTCGCGCGGCTCCCGGACGACCCGCGGGTGCTGCGGTGAGCCCGGCCGTCCTCGGCGGGCTGGTCGGCCTGCTCGCGGGGTCCGGGCTGCTGCTCGTCGTGCTGCGGGTGCGTGCCCGTCGGATCACGCTCGACCAGCGCGTGGGCCCCTACCTGCGGGCCCGGGGCACGTCGACGCTGCTGCGCGCCGAGAGCGCCCACGGCCCGTGGACCGTCGTCGAGCGTCTCGTCGCCCCCTTCCTCGGTGACGGGGTGCGGCTCGTCGCCCGCATGGGCTCTCCCGCCGGCGAGGTGAGACGGCGGCTCGCGCGCGCCGGGCGGACGGAGACCGTCGAGCAGTTCCGGGCCCAGCAGGTCGTCGCGGGGGTCGTCGGGCTCGCGCTCGGGCTGCTCGTCGCCGTCGTGCTCGCGGCGACCCGCGGCGGTGCGCTCGTGCCGCTCGCCGCCCTCGTCCTCGTCGCCGCGGTGCTGGGGACGCTGCTGCCGGACTGGCTGCTCGGGCGCGACGTCGCACGCCGCGAGGCACGGCTGCTCGCGGAGCTGCCGACGGTGACCGAGCTGCTCGCGCTCGCGGTGAGCGCGGGGGAGGGG
>JAEXEM010000443.1 GCA_023401045.1 Actinomycetes bacterium | reverse complement strand
CGCCGCACCGGTGCACCGCGCGCCGGCAGCCGTGCCGTCCTCGGCGTGCTCGGCGTCCTCGGCTTCGCCCTCACGTGGCAGCTCGTCGCGCTGGCCGAGGTCGTCAACCCCACGTACCTGCCGCGGTTCACGACGACGGCGGCACGGTTCGTCACCGAGCTCGGTGAGCCGCGGTTCTGGCAGGCCCTCGGGGACACCGTCGTCACGTGGGCGCTCGGCCTCGGCATCGCCGTCGTCGCGGCCGTCGTCGCCGGTGCCGTCGTCGGCCTCGTGCCGTTCCTGCGCCGGGCGACCCGCACGACCGTCGAGTTCCTGCGGCCCATCCCCTCGGTCGCGATCATCCCGCTCGCGGTGCTCGTCGCGGGTCTCTCGCGCGAGGCGGCGCTCGTCGTCGTCGTCTACGCACCGTTCTGGCAGGTGTTCATCCAGGTGCTCTACGGGGTCGGGGACGTCGACACCGTCGCCGACGACACCGCCCGCTCCTACGGGCTGAGCCGGATGCAGCGCCTGCGGCACGTCGTCCTGCCGACCGCCCTGCCGTACGTCATCACCGGCTTCCGGCTGGCGGCGTCCATCGCGCTCGTCCTCACCATCACCGCCGAGCTCGTCATCGGGAACCCCGGCATCGGCCGGCAGATCGACGTCTACCGGTCCGCACCGGACGCGCCCGGGCTGTACGCGCTCGTGCTCGTCACCGGGCTGCTCGGCCTGCTCGTCAACCTCGTCACGCGGCTCGTCGAGCGCCGCGTCCTGCACTGGCACCCGTCGGTGCGCCGGGAAGGGGCCGCCTGATGACCGCCGTGCGCCGCGCGCTCGTCTCCGTCGGCTACGCCGCCGGGCTGCCCGTGCTCCTCGTCGTCGCCTGGGCCTTCGCCACCCGCGGCACGACGAACCTCTACTACCCGCCGCCGTCGCGCGTGCTCGACGCGTTCGTCTCGACGTGGCTCGCACCCGACACGCTCATGGAGGACGTGCTGCCGAGCCTCGGCCGGTTCGCCGTCGGCGTGCTGCTGTCGATCGTCATCGGTGTCGTCGCGGGCACCGCCATCGGTGCGACCCCGTGGCTGCGGGCGCTGCTCGAGCCCATGCTCGAGTTCTTCCGCGCCATCCCGCCGGTCGTCCTCGTGCCGGTCCTCATGCTGCTGCTCGGCATCGACGACTCGATGAAGCTCGCCGTCATCGTCTCCGGGAGCGTGTGGCCGGTGCTCCTCAACACCGTCGAGGGCGTGCGCGGCACCGACCCGGTGCTCGTCGACACCTCACGGTCGTACCGGGTCCGCGGGCTGCTCGCCTACCGGTACGTCGTCCTGCCGGCCGCGAGCCCGCAGATCATGGCCGGGGTGCGGCTGAGCCTGTCGATCGGCCTCATCCTCATGGTCATCTCGGAGATGTTCGCCGCGTCGTCCGGGCTGGGCTACCAGATCGTCTTCTTCCAGCGGCAGTACATGGTCGCCGAGATGTGGAGCGGCATCCTGCTGCTCGGCCTCGTCGGCGTCCTCGTCGCCGCCGTCTTCCAGCTCGTCGAACGCCGGGTGCTCCACTGGTACCTCGGCTCGAGAGAGGTCGCCCGTGCCTGAGAACACGCCCCTGCTGTCCGTCCGCGAGCTGAAGAAGACGTACCAGGCCGCCACCGGCCCGGTCGAGGCGATCGGGAACATCACGTTCGACGTGAACCCCGGCGAGCTCGTCTGCATCGTCGGCCCCTCGGGCTGCGGCAAGACGACGCTGCTCAAGTGCCTCGCCGGGCTGCTGCCCCCGACGTCGGGTGCCGTCGAGCTCGACGGGACCGCGGTGACGAGCCCGCCGAAGAAGATGGCGCTCGTCTTCCAGGAGTACGGCCGCAGCCTCTACCCGTGGCTCACCGTGCGGGACAACGTCGCGCTGCCGCTCAAGGCCCGCGGGGTGCCGCGCGCCGAGCGCACGGCCGTCGTCGAGCGGGCCGTCGAGGAGGTCGGGCTCGCGCACGCGCTCGACACCTACCCGTGGCAGCTCTCCGGCGGCATGCAGCAGCGCGTCGCCATCGCCCGGGCCGTCGCCTACCAGCCGGAGATCCTCGTCATGGACGAGCCGTTCGCGGCCGTCGACGCCCAGACCCGCGCCGACCTCGAGGACCTCGTCCGCCGCGTGTGGCAGGACCTCGGCGTCACCGTCCTCTTCGTCACCCACGACATCGACGAGTCGGTCTACCTCGGCGAGCGCGTCCTCGTGCTCTCGAGCTCGCCGACCTTCGTCCAGGAGGACCTCACCATCGACCTCCCGGCCGAGCGCGACCAGCTCACCACCCGCGCGCTGCCGCGCTTCACCGAGCTGCGCACGCACGTGTACGAGCAGATCCAGCGCGCGAAGCGCGGCGAGGCGGTGGCGGCGACCCCCTGACGGGCCACCCGGCCGGCGGGTCCGGGACCTGACGGCCCATCAGGGGAGGTGCGCCGTCAGGTCCCGGTCCCGCCGGTGGTGGGTCGGGTGTCAGGAGCCTGCTCCGTGGGCTGGGTCAGCGCGGGTGGCGGCTGCGGGCTCCAGCCGGGCTCCGGCTCGCTCGGGGGCAGGCCGCGCAGCACGTGGAGGCGGTCGACGACGGTGACGACGCCGAGCACGACGACCGCCAGACCGCCCGCCGCGACGACGTCCGTGAGGAAGTGGTAGCCGAGGTACAGCCGGCTGAGGGCGACGGCCGAGGCACCGACGACGCCGACGACCAGCCAGCCGACGACGACCCGCCGGGTCCCGTTCCGGCTCGCCACGAGGTACCCGGCGACCAGCAGGAACGTCGCCGTCCCGATGGTGTGGCCGGACGGGAAGGACCCGGTCGTCTCCGAGCCGGGGATGTACATCGTGTCCTCCGGCGGGCGTGGCCTGGCGACCAGGCCCTTGACCGCGAGCGAGAGCAGTGTGGAGCCGATCATCGCCCCGGCCAGCAGCAGCGGGCGCCACCACTCGCGGGCGTGCAGCCCCCAGACCACGCACGCGACGAGGACGACGACCGGCAGCACCGTCGGACCGGTGGCGAACGTCAGCGCGGCGAGCACCGTGGTGAGGACGTCGCTGCGGATGCCGACGAGGAACTCGAGGACCGGCCGGTCCCACAGCGAGAAGTCGTCGCGCTCGCGGACCGCGTCGAGCATGCCGAGGAAGACGAGCAGGCCGAGACCCACGAGCGCGACGCCGGGCAGGACCGCCCGGAGAATCGGCTGGTCGGCGTACCAGTCGAGCAGGCGGCGCGGCTGGAGTAGGTCGGGCATCCCGTCACGCTAGCGACGGTCGTCGCGCACCGCTCCGTGACCGCTCATGCGCCGGAGCCGGCGTCGGAGACGGCGCCGGCGTCGGAGACGGCGTCGGAGACGGCGTCGGCGCCGGCCTCGGTGTCGGCGTCGGTATCGGTTCCCAGGATCCTCGTCAGCAGCCGCTGCAGCGTCTCGCGCTCCTCGCGGCTCAGCGCCGCCGTGAGGACCTCGTCCACGCGCATCGCCGCCGGGACCAGCTCCGTGAGCAGCGCGGCGCCCTCGTCGGTGAGCCGTACGACGTTGCGGCGGCGGTCCTCCTCGGCGCGGACGCGCGCGACGAGCTCGCGGGCCTCCAGCCGGGCGACGAGGCCGGCGACGGTCGAGCGGTCGAGGTCGAGGTCGTCGCACAGCTCGCGCTGGCTCGCCTCACCGCGGCGGTGGAGGACGTTGAGCACGCCGAACTGCACGTTCGTCAGCCTCGACCCGACCTCCTGCGCCCAGACGGCGAGGTGCGCCTGCTGGGACCGGCGCACGAGGTACCCGGTGTGGTGGGCGAGGTCGATCGGTTCCGTCACGGCGTCATGCTCGCAGGCGTCGGTGCGCGGGGCGACGCGCCGGGCCCGTCCCACCCTCCGGGACGGACGCTCGGCGAGACCGGGCTGAGGCACGTTCACAGCACCTTTGCCGATGCTCAGCCCGGTCTCGCGGACGGGCCGGCCCACGTGAGCGACGCGGCCGAGGCGCGTCACAGCCAGCGCGGGGGCGACGGGACGGGTGAGCCGTCGGCCGTCGTCAGCAGGTGCGCTCCACCGCGGCCGGTCGCCCAGCGGGCGAGGTCGGCGGCACGGCCCCGTACGTGCACGGCGCGGTCGGGGACGGTCACGAC
>JAEXEM010000339.1 GCA_023401045.1 Actinomycetes bacterium | reverse complement strand
CGGGCGCACCGGCCCGGCGGCGCGGTCGTGGCCGGTCGCGCCGCCGCTCAGAAGCGGGCGCGGACAGCCTCGCCGTGCGCGGGCAGACCCTCGGCGTCCGCGAGCGCGACGACCCGGTCGGCCACCTCGGCGAGCGCGTCGGCGTCGTACTCGATGACCTGGACGGCACGCAGGAAGGAGTGCACGCCGAGCCCGCTCGTGAAGTGCGCGCAGCCACCGGTCGGCAGGACGTGGTTCGACCCGGCCATGTAGTCCCCGAGCGAGACCGGCGACCACGGGCCGACGAAGATCGCACCGGCGCTCGTCACGCGGTCCGCCCACGCCGCCGCGTCGACGGTCTGGATCTCGAGGTGCTCGGCGCCGTAGGCGTTGACGACCTCGAGCCCGGCGTCGAGGTCGTCGACGAGGACGATGGCGGACTGCTCGCCCTGCAGGGCGACCGAGACCCGCGCCCGGTTCGCGGTCACCTCGACGAGGTCGACGAGCTTGGCCTCGACGGCACCGGCCAGCTCGACCGAGGGGGTGACGAGCACGGCCGCGGCGAGCGGGTCGTGCTCCGCCTGCGAGATGAGGTCGGCGGCGACGTGCACCGGGTCGGCCGTGCCGTCCGCGAGGATGGCGATCTCGGTGGGGCCGGCCTCCGCGTCGATGCCGACGAGGCCGCGCACGAGCCGCTTGGCCGCGGCGACGTAGACGTTGCCGGGACCGGTGACGACGTCGACCGGCTCGCACAGCGTCTCGCCGTCGACGTCCTCGCTGCCCGCGGCACCGTAGGCGAGCATCGCCACGGCCTGGGCACCGCCGACGGCGTACACCTCGTCGACGCCGAGCAGCGCGCACGTCGCGAGCACGACCGGGTCCGGCAGCCCGTCGTTGTCCTTCTGCGGCGGCGACACGACGACGAGCGAGCCGACCCCGGCCTCCTGCGCCGCGACGACGTTCATGACGACGGACGACGGGTAGACCGCCAGACCGCCGGGCACGTAGAGCCCGACCCGCCGCACGGGCAGCCAGCGCTGCCGCACCTGCGCGCCGGGGCGCACCTCGACGGTGAACGGCTCCGGCACCTGGGCGGCGTGCACGGCACGGACCCGGCGGATGGTCTCCTCGAGGGCCTCGCGGACCTGCGGGTCGAGCGTGCGCACCGCCGCGACGACCGCCTCTCCCGGGACGCGCACGTGCTGGGGACGCACACCGTCGAACCGCTCGGCGAGGTCGCGCAGCGCCGCCGCACCACGGGTCCGGACGTCGTCGAGGATCGGGGCGACGGCCGCGGCGGCGTGCTCGACGTCGAGCTCGGCACGCGGCAGCTCCGCGAGCAGCTCTCGACGCGACAGGGTCCGGCCACGCAGGTCGATGCGGGAGATCACGTCCTCGAGTCTAGGTGCTGGGGCCGTCCACCGACCGGGGACGTCCGTGCCCCGGGACGTCGGCCCCGGTCCCCCGCGCGACGTCTGCCGGCTCACCGCCGCCGTCCGGGCGCGCGACGCCGTTGGTCACCCGCGCCGTCGGCCGCGGGTGATCCCCGCGACTGGGAGAATGCGTCGTGTGACGCACCACGACGACCCCATCCGCCTCGGGCAGTTCCTCAAGCTCGTCGGCCTCGCCGAGACCGGCGGTCACGCCGGCGCGCTCCTCGACGACGGTGCCGTCACCGTCAACGGCGAGCCCGAGACGCGCCGCGGCCGCCAGCTGCGGCCCGGGGACGTCGTCGAGGTCGACCTGCCGACCGGCCCGCAGCGCGCGACCGTCGAGGCCTGACCGGGCGGCTCAGCCGTCCCGGTGCTCCCGCAGCGTGGGGAGCACCCGCGGGTCGTCCTGCACGCGGTGGCCCGCGCCGTCGAGGGTGACGTGGCGCGCGCCGAGCGCGACGAGCGCCGCGGCGGTCTCCTCGTAGAGCGGGCTCCACCCACCGGTGGCCACGATCGTCCGCACCGGCAGCCCCACGTCCGGCCGGACCCCGACGCCCCACGGCAGGCGGAGTGCCCGGAGCCGTGCGACCGCGGCCTCGAGCTCCTCGGCCGGCAGGTCGGGCACGGGCGTCCCCATCGCGGCCGCGAAGCGCCGCGAGAACTCGTGCGCCGACACCGACGCGTCGTCGGCGACCGCGTGGACCGGCGTCATGGCTGCGATGTGCTCCTCGACCGACGGCCTTCCTCGCGCCAGGTCGAAGCACGCCGGCTCGAGGAGCGCGAGCGACCGGACGACCGAGGGCTCGAGCTGCGCGGCCAGCACGGCCGCGTTGGCACCGTACGAGTGGGCGACGACGTGCCCGCCTCCGCACGCACGGAGCAGGTCGAGCAGGCGCCCGGCGTCCCGGGCGGCGTCGTCGGCCGTGCCCTCTCGCGGCAGGAACACCCAGCCGGGCTCGGCGACCGCAGCCTGCCGTGGCCAGGCAGCGGCACCCTCCCGGCCCGCACCGTGGACGAACAGGACATCCATGGCAGGCATCGTGCCGCACGTCCGGCCCGCGCGGGGACCGGACCACGGCGCGGGACGCCGGAGGGAGCGGGCCCTTCCCGCGAGCTCCGCGGGAGGGATGCGGGGTCAGGACGCGAGGCAGCTCGGGCCGAGCAGCGCCTTGAGGTCCCCGTAGAGCGACGGCGAGCGCTCGACGCGCAGCCCGTCGTCGAGCCGCATGACGACCGCGCGCCCCGGGCTCGTCAGCCGCAGGTGCACCTCGGTGACGCCCGGGTGCGTCGAGAGCACCTCGCGCAGCCGCTCGACGACCGGCGGCGTGCAGCGTGCCTCCGCGAGATGGACGACGACCGGTGCGTCCGCGACCGCGGAGGTGTCGGGGATCGTCACCTCCATCGCCTGGAGCTGCATCGTCTCGTCGCGGCGACGCACCCGGCCGCGCACGACGAGCACGGCGTCCTCGGCGAGCACCGTCGAGTAGGCGAGGTACGTCTCGCCGAAGAACATGATCTCGACCGAGCCCTCGAGGTCCTCGAGGGTGACGGCCGCCCAGGGGTTGCCCTGCTTCGACATCTTGCGCTGCAGGCTCGTCACCAGCCCGGCGACGACGACCGTCGAGCCGTCGGGGCGCGCCTCGTCGGCGTTGAGCGTCGCGATCGACACGTCGGCGGCGGCCGCGAGCACGTGCTCGAGCCCGGACAGCGGGTGGTCGGAGACGTAGAGGCCGAGCATCTCGCGCTCGAACGCGAGCCGCTGCTTCTTGTCCCAGTCCGGCAGGTCGGGGATGGTGACGGCGATGCCGCTGCCGGTCTCCGCGTCGCCCCCGAGGTCGGCGAACAGGTCGAACTGACCGGTCGCCTCCTTGCGCTTGACGTCGATGACGGCGTCGACGGCCTGCTCGTGGACGAGCAGCAGCGAGCGGCGCGTGTGCCCGAGGGAGTCGAACGCACCGGCCTTGATGAGCGACTCGATCGTCCGCTTGTTGCAGACGACGGCCGGCACCTTGTCGAGGAAGTCGGTGAAGGACGTGAACTCGCCCTTCTCCTCGCGGGCCGCGACGATCGCGTCGACGACGTTCGCGCCGACGTTGCGCACCGCCGTGAGGCCGAACCGGATGTCGGCGCCGACGGCCGTGAAGTTCGCGGCCGAGGAGTTGACGTCCGGCGGCAGGACGGTGATGCCCATGTGCCGGCACTCGTTGAGGTAGAGCGCCGACTTGTCCTTGTCGTCCTTGACGGACGTGAGCAGCGCGGCCATGTACTCGACCGGGTAGTTCGCCTTGAGGTAGGCGGTCCAGTACGAGACGACGCCGTACGCGGCGGAGTGCGCCTTGTTGAACGCGTAGTCGGAGAACGGCAGGAGGATGTCCCACAGCGTCTGCACCGCGGCCATCGAGAAGCCGCGCTCCTGCATGCCGGCGGAGAAGCCCGCGAACTGCTTGTCCAGCTCGGACTTCTTCTTCTTGCCCATCGCGCGGCGGAGGATGTCCGCCTGTCCGAGCGAGTACCCGGCGACGCGCTGGGCGATCGCCATGACCTGCTCCTGGTAGACGATGAGGCCGTACGTCGTCCCGAGGATGTCCGCGAGCGGCTCCTCGAGCTCGGGGTGGATCGGCGTGACCTCCTGCTGGCCGTTCTTGCGCAGCGCGTAGTTCGTGTGCGAGTTCGCACCCATCGGGCCCGGCCGGTAGAGCGCGCCGACGGCGGAGATGTCCTCGAAGTTGTCGGGGCGCATGAGCCGCAGCAGGGTCCGCATGCCGCCGCCGTCGAGCTGGAACACCCCGAGGGTGTCGCCGCGGCCGAGCAGCTCGTACGTCTTGGGGTCGTCGAGCGTCAGCTCCTCGAGGACGACCGGGTCCTTGCCGTTGGCGACGATGTTCTCGAGCGCGTCGTCGAGGATCGTGAGGTTCCGCAGCCCGAGGAAGTCCATCTTGATGAGGCCGAGGCCCTCGCAGGTCGGGTAGTCGAACTGCGTGATGACGGCCCCGTCCTGCGGGCGGCGCATGATGGGGATGATGTCGATGAGCGGTGCGCTCGACATGATGACGCCGGCGGCGTGCACGCCCCACTGGCGCTTCAGCCCCTCGATGCCCTTGGCGAGCTCGACGACGCGCTGCGCGTCGGGGTCCGCGGCGTGGACCTGACGGAACTCCTCGGCCTCGTTGTAGCGCTTGTCCGAGGGGTCGAAGATCCCGGTGAGGCTGATGTCCTTGCCCATGATGGCCGGGGGCATCGCCTTGGTGAGCTTCTCCCCCATGGCGAACGGCAGCCCGAGCAGCCGCGAGGAGTCCTTGAGGGCCTGCTTGGCCTTGATCGTGCCGTAGGTGACGATCTGGGCGACGCGGTCCTCGCCGTACTTCTCGGTGACGTACCTGATGACCTCGCCGCGCCGGCGCTCGTCGAAGTCGACGTCGAAGTCGGGCATGGAGACGCGGTCCGGGTTGAGGAACCGCTCGAAGATGAGGCCGTGCTGCAGCGGGTCGAGGTCGGTGATCCGCATGGCGTACGCGGCCATCGAGCCGGCGCCGGACCCGCGGCCGGGGCCGACGCGGATGCCGTTGTCCTTCGCCCAGTTGATGAAGTCGGCGACGACGAGGAAGTACCCCGGGAAGCCCATCTGGGTGATGACCTGGGTCTCGTACTCCGCCTGCTTGCGCACCTCGTCGGGGATGCCGCCGGGGTACCGGACGTGCAGCCCCTTCTCGACCTCCTTGATGAACCAGCTCGTCTCGTCCTCGCCGGGCGGGCACGGGTAGTTCGGCATGTAGTTCGCCGAGGTGTTGAAGGAGACCTCGCACTGCTCGGCGATGAGCAGCGTGTTGTCGCACGCCTCCGGGAGCTCGGCCCAGATGCGCCGCATCTCCGCGGCGGACTTGACGTAGTAGCCGTCGCCGTCGAACTTGAACCGGTCGGGGTCGGAGAGCGTCGAGCCCGAGTTGATGGCGAGCAGCGCCTCCTGCGACGCGCTGTCCTCCTGGCGCGTGTAGTGCAGGTCGTTCGTCGCGACGAGCGGGGCGCCGATGTGCTCGGCCAGGCGCAGCAGGTCCTTGAGGACCCGGGTCTCGATGTCGATCCCGTGGTCCATGAGCTCGACGTAGTAGGAGTCCTTGCCGAAGATGTCCTGCAGCTCGCCGGCCGCACGGACCGCCTCCTCCCACTGCCCGAGGCGCAGGCGGGTCTGCACCTCCCCGGACGGGCAGCCTGTCGTGGCGATGAGGCCCTTGCCGTACGTCTCGAGCAGCTCGCGGTCCATCCGCGGCCACTTGCCCATCTGCCCCTCGAGGGACGCGAGGGACGAGGCGCGGAAGAGGTTGTGCAGGCCCACGTTGTCGCGTGCGAGCAGCGTCATGTGCGTGTACGCGCCGCGCGCCGACACGTCGTCGGCCTCCTGGCCCTGCTGGCCGAAGCGCACGCGCGTCTGGTCGAAGCGGCTCGTGCCCGGCGTGACGTACGCCTCGACGCCGATGATCGGCTTGACGCCCGCGGCACGGCCCTTCGCCCAGAAGTCGAACGCGCCGAAGAGGTAACCGTGGTCGGTCGTCGCGATGGCCGTCTGCCCGAGGCGGCCGACCTCTTCGAAGAGGTCGGTCAGCCGCGCCGCGCCGTCGAGCATCGAGTACTCGGTGTGGGCGTGGAGGTGGACGAAGTCGGAGCCTCCGGGTGCAGCCATGGCCGTCATCCTAGGCGCCGGGTCCGACGCCCCCCGTGCCGCCTCCGGACGTGTCGGGCGTGGCGCTCACGACACCCCGCCCGCGGCGCGCACCGCTCAGCGGTACCCCGCGGACAGCACCTCGAGCGCGTGCGCGAGGTCGTCGGGGTACTCGCTCGTCACCTCGAGCCACTCGCCCGTCCCCGGGTGCTCGAAGCCGAGCCGGACGGCGTGCAGCCACTGCCGCGACAGGCCCGTGCGGGCGGCGAGCGTCGGGTCCGCGCCGTAGGTGACGTCGCCGACGCACGGGTGGCGCAACGCCGAGAAGTGCACCCGGATCTGGTGCGTGCGGCCCGTCTCGAGGTGGACCTCGACGAGGGACGCCGCCGGCAGCATCTCGACGACCTCGTAGTGCGTCACCGACGGCTTGCCGTCCGCGACGACCGCGAACTTCCAGTCGGCGCTCGGGTGCCGCCCGATGGGCGCGTCGATCGTCCCGGTCGTCGGCTCGGGGTGGCCCTGGACGAGCGCGTGGTAGACCTTCTCGACCGTGCGCTCCTTGAACGCACGCTTGAGCACCGTGTACGCGTGCTCGCTCTTGGCGACGACCATGAGCCCCGAGGTGCCGACGTCAAGGCGGTGCACGACGCCCTGACGCTCGGCGGCCCCGGACGTCGAGATGCGGTACCCCGCCGCGGCGAGCGCGCCGACGACCGTCGGCCCGGTCCAGCCCGGCGACGGGTGCGCCGCGACGCCGACCGGCTTGTCGACGACCACGACGTCGTCGTCGTCGTGGACGATCCGCATGCCCGGCACGGGCTCGGGCGCGGCCGTGGGAACGGCGGGGGCGGGCGCCTCGAGGTCGACCTCGAGGTAGGCGCCGGCGGGCAGGCGGTCGGACTTGCCGACGACTCGGCCGTCCAGGCGCACGGCACCCTCCGCGGCGAGGTCCGCCGCACGGGTCCGCGA
>JAEXEM010000228.1 GCA_023401045.1 Actinomycetes bacterium | reverse complement strand
GCCGGGCCCGGCGACGAGCATGTTGTAGAGGGTCGCGTCGTGGTGGCAGACGATCTCCCCGGGCGCGAGGTCGCGCTCCGTGAAGCGCCACCGCACCGGCCCCGGTCGCAGGTCGGCGACGGCTGCGTGGAACCGTGCGACCCACGCGGCGGCGGACGCGAGCCGGGCGTCGGTCACCTCGGCGAGGTCGACGACCTCCCCGGGCAGGTAGCTGAGCACCTCGCGCCCGGACGCGTCGACCCCGAGCGGCTCCGGGACGCCGTCGAGCCCGCGTGCCCGCACGTGCGTGAGCAGCGCGTGCACGGCCGGCGTCCACGGGCCGGCCGGGCGCCGGACGGTCGCACCGACGCGCACGGCCCCCCCGACGTTGCCGCCGGGCAGCGTCACCTCGTGCTCGCCGGGGGTCTCGTGCCAGCGGGGGAGCGCGGGCAGGGGGTCGGTCATGGGGCGGCACCCTACGCGAGACGGCCCCCCCGGATCACGGGAGATCCGGCGGGGCCGCCAGGGGTGCGTGCGGGGACGTGCCTCAGAAGGCGCGCGTGATCATCGCGCGCTTGACCTCCTGGATCGCCTTCGTCACCTCGATGCCACGGGGGCACGCCTCGGTGCAGTTGAAGGTCGTGCGGCAGCGCCACACGCCCTCCTTGTCGTTGAGGATCTCGAGGCGCTGCGCACCGCCCTCGTCACGGCTGTCGAAGATGAAGCGGTGCGCGTTGACGATGGCCGCGGGGCCGAAGTACTGCCCGTCGGTCCAGAACACCGGGCAGGACGACGTGCACGCGGCGCAGAGGATGCACTTCGTCGTGTCGTCGAAGCGCTCGCGCTGCTTCGGTGACTGCAGGCGCTCCTTCGTCGGCTCCGTCCCCGTGGTGATGAGGAACGGCATGATCTCGCGGTAGGAGGCGAAGAACGGCTCCATGTCGACGACGAGGTCCTTGACGACCGGCAGGCCCTTGATGGGCTCGACGACGATCGGCTTCTCGGGGTCGAGGTCCTTGAGCAGCGTCTTGCACGCGAGCCGGTTGCGGCCGTTGATCCGCATGGCGTCCGAGCCGCAGATCCCGTGGGCGCACGAGCGGCGGAACGTCAGCGAGCCGTCCTGCTCCCACTTGATCTTGTGCAGCGCGTCGAGCACGCGGTCCGTGCCGTGCACCTCGACCGTGAACTCGTCCCAGCGCGGCTCGGCCTCGAACGGCTCACCGAACGCGGGGATGGCGTCGTCGGAGGGCAGGAAGCGCCGGATCTTCAGCGTCACCTGGAAGGACGGCACGGCACCGGCCTCGGGGGCGGGGGCGTCGAGGGTGGCGGTCA
This sequence comes from Actinomycetes bacterium, assembly GCA_023401045.1. Classification (GTDB taxonomy): domain Bacteria; phylum Actinomycetota; class Actinomycetes; order Actinomycetales; family Cellulomonadaceae; genus Cellulomonas. The sequence goes on along the minus strand of JAEXEM010000228.1, from coordinate 4,136 downwards.
TCAGTACTTGCGCTCCATCGGCTGGTAGCGGGTGACGGTGACGGGCTTCGACCCCAGGACGAGCTGGTAGTCGTCGAACTTCTCCGTGCGTGCGAACGCACCCTCGAGGTCGCCGGCGTCGACCCCCAGCGGGCGCCGGTACGCCATCGTGTGCTGCATGAACCGGGCGTCGTCGCGCTGCGGGAAGTCCTCGCGGAAGTGCCCGCCGCGGGACTCCTCGCGGTTGAGCGCACCGAGCACGACGGTCTCGGCGATGTCGAGGAGGAAGCCGAGCTCGACCGCCTCGAGGAGGTCGGTGTTGAACGTGCGCGACTTGTCCTGCACGGACACCGACTCGTACCGCCGGCGCAGCACCTTGAGGTCGGCCAGGGCCTGGTTGAGGGACTCCTCGGTGCGGAAGACCTGGGCGTTGGCGTCCATCGTCTCCTGCAGGTCGCGGCGGATGTCCGCGACGCGCTCCCCGTCGGGGCGGGTGCGGATCGTCTCGAGGTCCTCCTCGACGCGTGCCGCCGGGGCGTCGGGCAGCTCGACGTACGACGCGGCCGCGGCGTAGGCGGCGGCGGCACGCCCGGCGCGCTTGCCGAAGACGTTGATGTCGAGCAGCGAGTTCGTCCCGAGGCGGTTCGAGCCGTGGACCGACACGCACGCGACCTCGCCCGCGGCGTAGAGGCCCTTGATGACGTCCGTCGAGTTGCGCAGCACCTCGCCCTCGATGTTCGTCGGGATGCCGCCCATCGCGTAGTGCGCGGTGGGGTAGACCGGCACCGGCTCGGTGTACGGCTCGATGCCGAGGTACGTCCGCGCGAACTCCGTGATGTCCGGCAGCTTGGCGTCGATGTGCGCCGGCTCGAGGTGCGTGAGGTCGAGGAGGACGTAGTCCTTGTTCGGCCCGGCGCCGCGGCCCTCGCGGACCTCGTTGGCCATCGACCGCGCGACGATGTCGCGCGGCGCGAGGTCCTTGATGGTCGGCGCGTAGCGCTCCATGAAGCGCTCGCCGTCGGCGTTGCGCAGGATCCCGCCCTCGCCGCGGGCCGCCTCCGACAGGAGGATGCCGAGGCCGGCGAGGCCCGTCGGGTGGAACTGGAAGAACTCCATGTCCTCGAGCGGGATGCCGCGGCGGTAGGCCAGGGCCATGCCGTCACCGGTGAGGGTGTGCGCGTTCGACGTCGTCTTGTAGATCTTGCCCGCGCCGCCGGTCGCGAAGACGACGGCCTTCGCCTGGAAGACGTGGATCTCGCCGGTCGCGAGGTCGTAGGCGACGACGCCGGAGACGTTGACCTCCTCGCCGTCGGGCACCTCGCCCGCCGCGAGGTCGTGGTCGACGAGCAGGTCGAGGACGTAGAACTCGTTGAAGAACTCGACGTCGTTCTTCACGCACTGCTGGTAGAGCGTCTGGAGGATCATGTGGCCGGTGCGGTCCGCGGCGTAGCAGGACCGGCGGACGGCCGCCTCGCCGTGGTTGCGGGTGTGGCCCCCGAACCGGCGCTGGTCGATCTTCCCCTCGGGCGTGCGGTTGAACGGCAGGCCCATCTTCTCCAGGTCGAGCACCGCGTCGATGGCCTCCTTGGCCATGACCTCGGCCGCGTCCTGGTCGACGAGGTAGTCACCACCCTTGACGGTGTCGAAGGTGTGCCACTCCCAGTTGTCCTCCTCGACGTTGGCGAGGGCGGCGCACATGCCGCCCTGCGCCGCGCCGGTGTGGGAGCGCGTGGGGTAGAGCTTCGAGATGACGGCCGTGCGGACGCGCGTCGAGGACTCGAGCGCGGCACGCATCCCGGCGCCGCCCGCGCCGACGATGACGACGTCGTACTGGTGGGTCTGCATCGGGTGCGATGCCTTCCTTGCTCGGGGAGGTCCTGGTCAGCCGCAGAACGAGGGGAGCAGGTCCGCCGGGCTGTTCGGGGGGCAGGGGTCGAAGGTGAAGACGACGAGCGTGCCGAGGACGACGACGACGACCGTCGAGACGTACAGCGCGAGCTTGAGCACCATGCGGGTGGTGTCCTTCTCGGCGTAGTCGTTGATGATCGTCCGCACGCCGTTCGCGCCGTGCAGCATCGCGAGCCACAGCATGAGCAGGTCCCAGACCTGCCAGAACGGCGACGCCCACTTGCCGGCGACGAAGCCGAAGTCGATGGCGCTGATGCCCTCGCCCACCATGAGGTTGACGAACAGGTGGCCGAAGACGAGGACGAGGAGCAGCACGCCGGAGGCGCGCATGAACACCCAGCCGTAGAGCTCGAAGTTGCCACGGGTCGTGCGGCGCGTCGGGCCGGGGCGCGAGGGGCGCGGGGCCTTCGGGTCGGCGATCGTGGTCATCAGTGGCCCCCGAAGACGTTCATGAGGTGGCGCGGCAGGAAGCCGGCCATGGTGACGACGACCAGGCCGACGACGACCCAGAGCATGACGCGCTGGTAGCGCGGCCCCTGGGACCAGAAGTCGACGAGGATGATGCGCAGGCCGTTGAACGCGTGGAACGCGATCGCGAGCACGAGGCCTGCCTCCCCGAGCCCCATGATCGGGTTCTTGTACGTCCCGATGACGTCGTTGTAGGCCTCGGGCGAGACGCGCACGAGCGCGGTGTCGAGGACGTGCACCAGCAGGAAGAAGAAGATCGCGAAGCCGGTGATGCGGTGCGCGACCCACGACCACATGCCTTCGCGCCCGCGGTAGAGCGTTCCGGCCGGCCGCGGGGGCGCGGTAGGCGCTGAGGACACGGTGGACAGCCTCCTGTGGCGGTCGGCAGGTGGACGACGATGTCCCGGGACTCCCCACACTGTAGTGACCCACCACATGCGACCGCCCCACCCGGTCGGCACGTCCCGCCTGCCTGTCGGCGTTTGTGACGAAGCCCACACGACCCCCGGGGAACCGCCCCGCGGCCCTTCCCGCCCCGCGGCGGCCGGCACCTCGGCCCCCCGTCACCCGTCCGGGCGCGACGGTGGCCCACTACGGTGTGGCGCATGCTCGACGCGCCCATCGCCGACTTCCATGCCGTCGTCCCCGCCGGGGGGGCCGGGACCCGCCTGTGGCCGCTGTCCCGCGCCGGCCACCCGAAGTTCCTCCTCGACCTCACCGGGTCCGGGCGCACGCTGCTGCAGGCGACCGTCGACCGGCTGCTGCCGCTCACCGGTCCGGGGCACGTCCTCGTCGTCACCGGGGCGCGGCACGCCGCCGCGGTCGCCGGGCAGCTCCCCGAGCTCGGTGCCGACGACGTGCTGGCGGAGCCGAGCCCGCGCGACTCGATGGCGGCCATCGGCCTCGCGGCGGCGGTCCTCGCGGAGCGCCACGGCCCGGAGGTCGTCCTCGGCTCGTTCGCGGCCGACCACGTCATCACCGGGCAGGACGAGTTCGCTGCCACCGTGCGGGAGGCCGTCGCCACCGCGCGCACCGGCGCCGTCGTGACGGTCGGCATCGGTGCGACGGAGCCGTCGACCGCGTTCGGGTACATCCGCGCCGGCGAGGCGCTCGACGTCCCGGGCGCCCCGCGCGCACGGCACGTCGTCGGCTTCACCGAGAAGCCCGACGCGGCGACCGCCGCGAGGTACCTGGCGACGGGCGAGTACAGCTGGAACGCGGGCATGTTCGTCGTGCGCGCGGACGTCCTGCTCGACCACCTCGCGGCGCAGCTGCCGGCGCTGCACGACGGCCTGCGGCGCATCGCCGCGGCGTGGGACACCGACGAGCGCGAGGCGCGCCTGGCCGACACCTGGCCCGGGCTGACGAAGATCGCCATCGACCACGCGATCGCCGAGCCGGTCGCGGCCGCCGGCGGGGTCGCGGTCGTGCCGGGGACCTTCGGGTGGGACGACGTCGGGGACTTCGCCTCGCTCGGCACGCTGCTCGCGGCGGCCGACGGCACGGCCACCCTCGGAGACACCGGGGACGTCCTGCGTCTCGACGGCGACGGCGCGGTCGTCGCGACGACGACCGGGCGGACGGTCACCGTCCTCGGGGTGCCGGACGCCGTCGTCGTCGACACCCCCGACGCGGTGCTCGTCACGACCCGCGCGCACGCGCAGCAGGTGAAGCAGGCCGTCGACGCGTGGCGCGACCGGGGCCGCGACGACCTGCTCTGACCTGCTCGCGCGTCGCCCGTCCGGCACGCGGGCCGTGCTCGCCCGGCGGGCACCGCGGGG
>JAEXEM010000080.1 GCA_023401045.1 Actinomycetes bacterium | reverse complement strand
GCGGACCACGGGGCGAGGGCCGCGGTCGTCGCGAGCGCGACGGCGACGGCGACGACGCAGCGGGTGAGGGCCCGGGCGTGGCGTGCGGGGGCGGGGGAGGCCATGGCGCTCTCCTCGGTCGGAAGGTCGGGACCCACCGATCGGCCGGGCGGGACGGCCCGTGCGACGCGCCGCGGGTGACCGAAGCCCGGGCGATCGACGCGAACGTCGCGTTCCCGGCAGGCGCGGTGGGTGAACCTGCTCACACCCCCCGCGAGGCGGGTGGTGACGGCGTCCACGGTGTGACCCGGGTCACCCGGGTGGCTGACCGCTTCGCCGCTAACGTCGGGGCATGACCGGACTCGCCCTCGCCCAGCAGAAGATGCGTGACGCGGGAGTTCCCGCCACCGCCGTCGACGTGTTCACCCGGTTCTACGGCCTCCTCGAGTCCGGCAGCACCGGCCTCGTGCGCGAGACGGACGTCGATCCGCTCGACGGTGTCCAGCACCTCGACGACGTCGACGTCGACCCGGCCGCAGCCGCCCAGGCCCTCGGGCGGACCGTCGTCGTCAAGCTCAACGGCGGCCTCGGCACGTCGATGGGCATGGACCGCGCCAAGTCCCTCCTGCCGGTGCGCGGCGACCGGACGTTCCTCGACGTCATCGCCGACCAGGTGCTCGCCGCCCGCGCCGCGACCGGCGCGCGGCTGCCGCTCGTCCTCATGAACTCGTTCCGCACCCGCGACGACAGCCTCGCCGCGCTCGCGGCGCACCCCGGTCTCGCGGTCGACGGGGTCCCGCTCGACTTCCTGCAGAACCGGGAGCCCAAGCTCCTCGTCGACGGGCTCACGCCCGTCACGTGGGAGGCGGACCCGACGCTCGAGTGGTGCCCGCCCGGGCACGGTGACCTCTACACGGCGCTGCACGCCTCCGGCGTGCTCGCGGCGCTGCTCGACGCCGGGTTCCGGTACGCCTCGGTGTCGAACTCCGACAACCTCGGCGCCACCCCGGACGCACGTGTCGCCGGCTGGTTCGCGGCGTCCGGTGCCCCGTTCGCCGCGGAGGTCGCGCGCCGGTCGCCGGCCGACCGCAAGGGCGGGCACCTCGTCGTGCGGCGCGCGGACGGGCGCATCGCCCTGCGCGAGTCCGCGCAGACCCACCCCGACGACGCCGACGCCGCCTCCGACATCGCGACGCACCGCTACTTCAACACGAACAACCTCTGGCTCGACCTCGAGGCGCTCGCCGCCGAGCTCGAGCGCACCGGCGGTGTGCTCGACCTGCCGCTCATCCGCAACGAGAAGCACGTCGACCCGACGGACAGGACGTCGCCGAAGGTCGTCCAGATCGAGTCCGCCATGGGCGCGGCGATCGAGGTCTTCGAGGGCGCCGCGGTGCTCGAGGTCGGCCGTGAGCGCTTCCTGCCGGTCAAGACGACGAACGACCTGCTCGTGCTGCGCTCCGACGTCTACGTCGAGGACGAGCAGCACCGGCTGGTCGCCCAGGTCGACGCGCCGTTCGTCGACCTCGACCCGACGCACTACGCACTCGTCGGGGAGTTCGACGCCCTCGTGCCGCACGTCCCCTCGCTCGTCGACGCGACGTCGCTGCGCGTACGCGGTGCCTGGACGTTCGGGAAGACCGTCCGGGTCGCCGGTGACGCCGTGCTCGACGGTGCGGGCGGGACCGTGCCGGACGGTGCGACCGTCGACGCCCACGGGGTGGTGCCGTCCGCCTGACCGGTCGCCCGAGCCCGGGCGACGACCCCGCGAGACCGGGGCACACGTGACGAGGGCGCCCTCCCGGAGCGGGAGGGCGCCCTCGTCGTGCCCGTCAGATGCGGCGACGGCTGCCCCTGCCGGCGACGATGCTGACGAACAGGGCCGCGAGGACGATCTGGATGATGGTCTCCCAGACGTCGAAGCCGGACGTCTCGCTGAGCCCCACGAGCGAGGCGATCCACGTGCCGAGCAGCGCGGCGGCGATGCCGATGAGGATCGTCACGAGGATCGAGATCCCCTGACGTCCCCGGACCAGGAGCCTGCCGAGCGCTCCGATGATCGCCCCCACGACGATGGCGCTGATGATGCCGGTGATGTCCATGTGTGCTCCTCCGGGGGATCCGCGGTCGTTGACCGGTCGCCGAGGAACCTAGGGCAGAAGGGACGATCCCGCCTGTCGAGCCGACGGCCGTCGCGCCCCGCGGGCGCCGCGTCGGGGGACGGGCCCGACGGGACGTGCGCCCGGAACGTCCCGCTACCGGTAGGTTGCGGCGGGGGCCGTCCACCGACCTGAGGAGTGCCGTGTCCGACGCCGTCGCCGTCGTGCCCGTCCCGCTCGTCGTCCAGCCGCTGCCGCAGGAGCCGTTCCTCATCGCCCGCTCGACGGTCGTCGTCGTCGACGCGTCCGAGGACGTGCTGCCGGTCGGGGTGCTGACGGCCGACCTGCTGGGCCGCGTCACCGGCCGCGCGGTCGAGGTGCGCGAGGCCGACCTCGACGCGCCCGGCGTCGTGCGGCTGCGCCTGACGGAGGACCTGCCGCCCGGTGACGAGGCGTACCGGGTGCGGGTCGGGTCCGGCCGCGTCGAGCTCGAGGGGCGGACCGCAGAGGGGCTCGTGCACGCGGTCGTCACCCTGCGCCAGCTGCTGCGCGAGCAGGACGGCACCGTCTCGGCGGCGGCCGTCCTCGTCGAGGACGCGCCGCGCTACGCGTGGCGCGGGCTGTCGCTCGACGTCGCCCGGCACTTCCTGCCCGTCGGCGACCTCAAGGTCGTCATCGGGCTCATGGGGCACTACAAGCTCAACGTCCTCCACCTGCACCTCACCGACGACCAGGCGTGGCGGATCGACCTGCCGTCGCGCCCCGAGCTCGTCCGCCGCTCGAGCGCCCGGTCGGTCGGCGGTGACCCGGGCGGCTCGTACTCCGCCGCGGACTGGGACGAGATCCTCGCCTACGCGCGGGCCCGGGCGGTGCGGGTCGTCCCGGAGATCGACGTCCCGGGGCACGTCAACGCCGCGTTGCGCGCCTACCCCGAGCTCGTGCCCGGCGGTGAGCCGCCGGCCGAGCACCTCGGCACCGACGTCGGGTTCTCCCGCCTGCACGACACGCCCGCGACCCGGGTCTTCCTCGCCGACGTCTTCGGCGACCTCGCGCAGATGACGCCGGGGGAGTACCTCCACGTCGGGGGTGACGAGGCGCTGACGATGGGGGCGGGCGAGTACGTGCGGCTCGTGCGGGCCGCCGCGGGTGCCGTGACGGCCCACGGCAAGCGCGTCGTCGGATGGCAGGAGATCGCCTCGGTGCCGGACCTGCCGGCCGGGACGGTCGTGCAGTACTGGGACACCCGAGTGGACCCCGAGCCGTTCGTCGCCGCGGCGCGCGCCGGCGCGCGGATCCTGCTGTCACCCGCGCCCCGGGTGTACCTCGACCAGCAGCCGGTGCCGGGCTTCCCGCTCGGGCTGTCCTGGGCCGGTCACGTCGAGCTGCGCGACGCCTACGAGTGGGAGCCTGCGACCCTCGTCGACGGGCTGCCGGCCGACGCCGTCGTCGGGGTGGAGGCGGCGCTGTGGACCGAGACGCTGCGCACGCTCGACGACGTCCTCACCATGCTGCTGCCGCGGCTGGCGGCCGTCGCGGAGGTCGCGTGGAGCGACCCCGGCCGCCGGGGCCTCGACGACTTCCTCACGAGGCTGGGCACCCACGCCGAGCTGTGGGACCGGCTCGGCCTGCCGTGGTACCGCTCGCCGCAGGGCCGATGGGTGTCCGCACCCACCTGACCGTGCCGGGTCAGATCCAGGTCGGACCCGGTGCCGCAGGGGGTCAGATCCAGGTCGGCAGCCACATCCGCAGCCGCCACTGCTCGTACGGGATGACCCAGCCGGCCCACACCGGGTAGAAGAACACCCCGACGGCCACGACGAGCACGACGAACGCCGTCACCCCGCCGACCGCCCACCGGCGCGCCCGGACCTCGGAGGCGGGTGCGCCGTCCGGCGGTCGTGGCCCGACGAGCAGCCCGAGCACGTAGACGAGCGTGAGCACCACCCACGGCACGAACACGACCGTGTAGAACGTGAAGATCGTGCGCTCGGTGTAGGCGAACCACGGCAGCCAGCCGGCGGCGATGCCGGACAGCGCGGCCCCGGCGCGCCAGTCCCGGTGGACGACGAGCCAGTAGAGCGCGACGAGGACTGCCGCCGCGCCCGCCCACCACAGCACGGGGTTGCCGAGGGCCACGACGGGCTGCGAGCACGACGCGGCGCCGCACGCCTGCAGCGCGGCGTCCCCCGTCAGCCCGGACACCTCCGGCGGGTACCAGAACGACGTCGGGCGCCACTGGACGATCCAGCCGAGGGGCTGTGACTGGTAGGTGTGCTCCGTCGCCAGGCCGGTGTGGAAGCTCCACATGCCCTGGTGGTAGTGCCACAGCGAGCGCAGCGCCGGCGGCAGCCACTGGACGCCCTGCCCCGGGTTGTCCACCGCCCACTGCCGGTCGTACCCACCGCTCGTCGTCAACCACGTGGCCCACGACGCGACGTAGACGACGAGGGCCGTCGGCACCATGACGAGGAACGCGACGACGGCGTCCTTGACGAGGGTGGCGCGGACCCACGGGTGCACCCCGGCGGAGCGGCGGGCGGTCGCGTCCCACAGGACCGTGAGGAGCCCGAAGACCGCGAGGAACCACAGCCCGGACCACTTGGTGCCGACCGCCAGGCCGAGCATGACGCCGGCGGCCAGGCGCCACCACCGCATCCCCAGGCCGGGGCCCCAGCGCAGCGCGCCGCCGCCGTCGAGGACGGCCGCCGTCCTCACGGCGAGACGTTGGCGCGCCTGCTCACGGTCGACCAGCAGGCACCCGAACGCCGCCAGGACGAAGAACATGAGGAAGATGTCGAGCAGGCCCGTGCGCGACTGCACGATCGCCTGCCCGTCGAAGGCGAGGAACAGGCCGGCGGCGACCCCGAGCGCGGTCGAGGCGAGCAGCCGGCGCGCGACCCGCACGAGCAGCAGCACGGCGAGGGTGCCGAAGACGGCGGCCGAGAGCCGCCACGCGAAGGAGCTCTCCACGCCCCCGCCGAGCTGGATCCCCAGGGCGATGAGCCACTTCCCGACCGGGGGGTGCACGACGTAGCCGGCGGTCCCGCTGAGGAAGCTCGGGTCGCCGGCCTCGAACGCCGCGTTGGCCGCGGCGCCGTCCTCGCCCCACGAGCCCTCGTAGCCGTACCGCAGGAGGGAGTAGGCGTCCTTGACGTAGTACGTCTCGTCGAAGACGAGACGGTGCGGTGACGCGAGGTCCCAGAACCGCAGCACCCCGGCGACCGCCGTGACGGCCAGCGCCCACAGCCAGCCGGTGAGCCGCGCGCGGGGTGTCGCGTCGAGCGCGAGCGTGCCGTCGCCGAGCAGGCGGCGCAGCAGCGTGCGCT
>JAEXEM010000028.1 GCA_023401045.1 Actinomycetes bacterium | reverse complement strand
GCCCTCGACGCCGTCCACGGGACCCCGGCCGCCGCCGCCGTCGGCGACCTGTCCTCGACCACGGGGACGACCACGGCCGTCGTCGCGGACGCGGGCAGCGGCCGGTACCTCGACCGCATCGTGTGGGTGAGCTGGGGTGCCGAGGGGGCCGCGCTGCCCGCCAACAGCTCGACGACGGTGACGCAGCGCCAGGAGGTCACCGCGTCCAGCCGGCTCGAGGTCACGTGCACCATGACACGGGGCAGCGGCCAGGACGTCGACGTCTACCGGTCCGGTGCGTACGGCCCCGACGGGCTGCCCGAGCTGTACCGGGGCACCGGCTCCCCGATCGTGTCGGGCTTCAAGGCTCCGCTCGGCACCAACCGCTCGCTGCGCGTCGCGTGCTCGGCGGTCCTCGCGACGTACTCCGGTGCGGGCTTCTCCGGCGGCCGCTCGACGCAGAACGTCACGCTCGGCGGCCTCGTCTTCGCCGACCCGGAGTCGACGCACGGCAACGAGGCGGTCGCGGCCCAGCCCGTCGGGGCCACCAACCCGCGCTGGCACGTCATCGACCGCTACGCCGGCACCTGCGGCGGCGAGTACCGCGCAGCGGTCAACAACAACAACCGGCTGACGTTCTCGGGTCAGACCGAGTGCACCGGCGGCCGCTCCGCGACCGCGGTCGCGTTCGCCGAGAACGCCACGACGCTCGACATCACGCTCACCGGCTCCGGCGGCATGTCCGCCGCAGCCGTCGGCTACGTCCTCGGCGTCGACTACGGCGACGCCGACACGTCGTACGGCGCGGCGCCGGCGGTCGTGCAGCCGACGTGGACGGCCGGGACGACGCTCAACGCGAGCGCGCGCAACGTCCTCGCGCCGTCGTTCACCCTGGCGTCGATGGCAGCGCCGGCGTTCCGTCTCGGTGCGCAGGCGTTCCCGAACCGGACCGTGCCGGCCTCCGTCGACGCCACCGGAGACACCGGCTGGACGCTCCCGGGCGCCACGACCCCGACAGCCGACGAGGACGCGTTCACCACCGCACCCGCGATCGTCGCGTACGCCGGCAGCCCCCGGACCTACACGCTCACCGTGCCGTGCAGCGCCGGCACGGGTGGGGCCGCCGTCCGCGGCTGGATCGACTGGAACCGTGACGGCACGTTCGCCTCCGGCGAGGCCTCGAAAACGGTCGGCTGCTCGGGGCAGGGCAGCACGACGACGCTCACCTGGTCGAGCGTCACCGTGACGCCCGCGCAGCTGGGGGTGACGACCCTGCGCCTCGCGATCGGCGGCGCCAACGCGCAGGTGGCGACCGCGACCACCGCGATCCTCGCCGGTGAGGTGGAGGACTGGCAGGTCACGCTCACTCCCGCGCTCCGGGTGACGAAGACGGCCGACGTCGGGACGATGCCGGCCGGTGGCACCGTCACCTACACCGTGACCGCGACGAACGCGTCGTCCGAGTCCGTCACCGCGTACGTCGTCGACGACTACACGGGTGCGTGGGACGACGCGACGCTCGGGTCGTGGTCGCCCACCGTCGGCGTCACGCACCAGACGGCGGTGCGCCGGCTCTCGTGGCAGGTGACCGTCCCCGCCGGGGAGTCCCGCACCCTCACGTACACGATGACGACGCGCTCGGCGGCCGGCGGACCGGGGGACCAGGTGATGACGAACGTCGTCGTCGTCTCGTCCCAGTCGCTCGCCACGACGACGCCGGTCACGTGCGTGCCCGGTGGCCCGGAGCAGGTGGCGGGCAGCTGTGCGCGTGTCGACCTCTACCGGCCGGGGCTCACCGTCGACAAGCAGGCGTTCCGTGCGACAGACACCGCCTTCCGCTCACCGCTGGCCGACGACGTCGTGCTGGCCCCCGGGACCGCGGTCCGGTGGCGCTACGTCGTGACGAACACCGGTTCGACGGTCGTCGAGGGCGTGACGCTCGCCGACCAGTCCTCCGACACCCGCACGACGGCCGACGGCACGACGACGACCGTCACCTCGCTCGTCCTCACGTGCCCCGGCGCCGCACCGGCCACGTCCGTCACGCTCGGCGCCCTCGCGCCCGGCGACGTCCGCACGTGCACCGCGTCCGGGGTGGTGGTGCCGGGCCCATGACCCCGGTGCCGCCGACCCCGGCCCCCGACCCGCAGGACGCCCGCCCGGGACGTGCTGCTCCGCCCGTCCCGGGCGACCAACCCCAGAGAGGTACGACCATGAAGAACAAGACCAAGGGCGTCATCGCAGGTGTCGCCGGCGTCGCGCTGCTCACCGGCGGCTCGACCTTCGCGCTGTGGAGCGCCGAGGACGAGGTCGCGGGCGGCACCATCACGAACGGTGAGCTCGGCGTCGTCGCCGTCGACGCCATGGAGTGGCGGGACGTGTCCGAGGACCGCACCGACGCCGGGCACGTCATCACCCCGGCCACGTGGCGCATGGTGCCGGGCGACGTCGCGCGGGGCACGCAGCAGCTCACGGTCACGCTCGACGGCGACAACCTCGTCGCCGAGCTCGCGGTGGGCACCACCGCGATCACGCTGCCCGACGACGTCACGGTGGGCTACCGCCTGCTCGACGGCACGACGGAGCTCGGCGCCGGCGAGTTCGGTGACCCGCTCGAGCTGCGCTTCGCCGCGAGCACCACGAGCCAGGGCTCGCCGGCCGACACGATCGTCGTCAACGGCAGCAAGACGCTCACCGTCGAGCTCACCGTGGCCTTCGACGAGGACGCCGAGGGCTCGATGACCGAGGCCTCCGTGCTCGGGGACCTCGCGATCACCCTCGAGCAGCAGCGCTCGGGCGGCGGCTTCGCCTGACCCGCGACCGGGCGGGGCGGGCCTCGGGCCGCCCCGCCCACCGGAGGACGTACGACATGACGACGGAGGGAACGATGACCGGACAGCGCACGGGCAGGCGTGCCACCGACCGGCTGGCGGCCGTCGGCTCGGCCCTCGTGACGTTCGTCCTCGTCCTCGTCCTGGTGGCCGCCGTCGCGCTGGCCGTCGTGCCGAAGGCGCTGGACGGCGCCGCGCTCACCGTCCTCACCGGCTCGATGGTGCCGACGTACGACCCCGGTGACGTCGTCGTCGTCCGTGGCGTCGAGGACGCCGCACGCGACGTCCAGGTCGGTGACGTCGTGTCGTTCCAGCCGTTCCCCGAGGACCCCACGCTCGTCACGCACCGGGTGGTCTCCAAGCTCTTCACCTCCGAGGGCACGCGCTTCGTCACCCGCGGGGACGCCAACGGCGCCGACGACGAGCCGCTGCGCCCCGAGCAGGTGAAGGCCGTCGCGGTCTACCACGTGCCGTGGGTGGGCTCGGTCTCGCTGTGGCTGGGGCAGCGGCGTGGGACGGTCGTCCTCGCAGCGGCCGGTGCGCTGCTCGTCTACGCGCTCGTCATGCTGCTGCGTCCCGAGCGTCGCCGGACCGAGGACACCGGCCCGGGTGCGGCCGGCTCGTCGCCGGAGGCGCGCGACGCGGCCGCGGGTGCGGTCACCCCTGACGTCACCGCGGCGGAGGTGCGGTCGTGACGGCCGGCCGGCTCGCACGGCTCGCGGCGCTCGCCCTCGTCGTCAGCGCGGTGTGCGCGGGCGTGACGGCCGCGGCGCTGCGCGGCGACGCGCCGCTCGCGCTGCAGGTGGTGCGTGCCGGCAGCCTCGACCTCGTGCTCGTCGGCACCCCGACGTGGACCGAGACGAGCACCGACGTGACCTCGCACACCGTCACCGCTCCCGACCACGTGACCGCGAGCCACCTCGCCACACCGGGTGACTCCTTCCGGGTCCGGCAGCAGTTCCGCACGGTCCTCACCGGGGACAACCTCGTCGCGCGGCTCACGGTGCGCTGGGCCACCCCGCCCAGCCTCGAGCCGGCCGGAGGCGTCGTCGCGACGTACGTCGTCACGCGGCCCGACGGCGTGCAGACCGCCGCCACCCCCGTCGGCACCGCCGTCACCGTGCCGGCCGCGGGGGAGGTGCTCACCCCGGCGCAGGTCGCGGCGTGGGGCGCGACCCCGTGGACGGTGACGGTGACCCTGCGGTACACCGGGACGTCCGCCCCGGTCGTGGCACCCTCCGCGGTCGCGACCGCACCTGTGACGTCGCTCGGCACCGTCGTCGTCGAGCTCGAGCAGGTCCGTGTGGCCGAGGTGGCCCCGTGAGCGCCGGCCTGCGGGGGCGTCGTGCCGGGGCATGGGGCGTCGGTGCGCTCGTCGTCGTGGCCGCGCTCCTGGGCGTCGGCACCGGCGGCACGGTCGCGCTGTGGCGCGCGCAGGCGAGCGGCACGGTGCGCATGC
>JAEXEM010000466.1 GCA_023401045.1 Actinomycetes bacterium | reverse complement strand
GTCTCGAGGCGCACGCCGCAGCCGGCGAGGAGCGCCGTGACGAGCGCCACGACGAGCGCGCGCGGCAGCGCCCGCCGGCCGGTGCGCGGACGGTCGGAGGTGCGGGGACGTGGCGTGACGTGCATCGCGGCGATCCTGCCACGCCGTGCTGGGCGCAGGGCGCACGTCGGTACGGGCGCCGGGGAGTCGTTACCCTGGTGGGACAACGTCACAAGGGTCGCCGCCTGCGCCCCGCCGCGCAGGAGAGCCGACAGGAGGCTGCGTCATGGTCGCGCCAGCTGCCGCACCACGGGTGCGGGAGGTCGTCGAGGCCGCCGTCGTCCGGGCAGGTCTCCTGCTCGACGACCTCGAGGTCGGTCGCAGCGGGGGGAGCACGGTCCTGCGGGTCGTCGTCGACCTCGCCGAGGACGACCCGGGTGCCCTCGACCTCGACCGCATCGGCGAGGTGACGCAGGTCGTCTCCGACGCCCTCGACGCCGACGACGTCGTGCCCGGGGCGTACACCCTCGAGGTCGCCAGCCCCGGGGCCGAGCGGCCGCTCACGCTGCCGCGGCACTGGCGGCGCAACGTCGGCCGGACGGTGGCCGTGCGCCTCGTCGACGGCCGCAGCGTCACCGGTCGGCTCGACGCCGTCGGCGAGGGCGGCGCCCCGCAGGTCGTCGTCGTGCCCGTGACGTCGCCCGGCAAGGGGCGGCGGCCGGTCGTGGGACCGCCGGTGACGGTGGCGTGGGACGACGTGCGTGACGCGCGTGTGCAGGTGGACCTCGCGGCGGTCCGCGACGTGTCCGAGGACGACGCCGGGCACGAGGCCGGCGCAGGGAGGGGCTGACGTGGACATCGACATGCAGGCGCTGCGGCTCATCGAGAGCGAGCGGGAGATCAGCCTCGACGTGCTCGTGGAGGCGATCGAGCAGGCGCTGCTCTCGGCGTACCACCGCACGCCGGGCGCCCAGCAGCGGGCCCGCGTCGAGGTCGACCGGCGCACCGGGCACGTCACCGTGTGGGCGCGCGAGACGCTGCCCGAGGACGCGCCCGAGGGGGCCGTCGAGCCCCCCGAGTACGAGGACACCCCGGCCGGGTTCGGCCGGATCGCCACCGCCACCGCGCGCCAGGTCATCGTCCAGCGGCTGCGCGACGCCGAGGACGACCAGGTGCTCGGCAACTTCCGCGGCAAGGCGGGGGAGGTGCTCGGCGGCGTCATCCAGCAGGGTCGCGACCCGCGCACCGTCCTCGTCGACGTCGGCGGGGTCGAGGCGGTGCTGCCGCAGCACGAGCAGGTGCCCGGCGAGAAGTACGTCCACGGCGAGCGGCTGCGCGCGTACGTCCTCGACGTCGCCCGCGGCAACCGCGGCCCGCAGATCACGCTGTCACGCACGCACCCCAACCTCGTGCGCAAGCTCTTCGCGCTCGAGGTTCCCGAGATCGCCGACGGCACCGTCGAGATCACGGCGATGGCCCGCGAGGCCGGCCACCGCACGAAGATGGCCGTCCGCGCGACCGTGCCGGGCGTCAACGCCAAGGGCGCCTGCATCGGCCCCATGGGCGGGCGCGTGCGGGCCGTCATGGCCGAGCTGCACGGCGAGAAGATCGACATCGTCGACCACGCCGACGACCCCGCCGAGATGGTCGCGCACGCGCTCTCGCCGGCACGTGTGCTCGACGTCACCGTCGTCGACCCCGAGGCGCGTGCCGCCCGGGTCGTCGTGCCGGACTACCAGCTCTCCCTCGCCATCGGCAAGGAGGGTCAGAACGCGCGTCTGGCGGCCAAGCTCACCGGCTGGCGGATCGACATCCGGTCCGATGCCCAGGGCGAGCCGGACACCGACGGGCCCGCGGCCGGAGGCGCCTCCGGTCACGCGCGGTGACCCGGCACGGTAGACTCTCCGAGGCTGGGCCCGCTGCCCGGCACTCCTCGCCGGTCCGGCGGAGCCCCGATCCCGTGCACCCTGTGCCCGAGGTGGGTCCCGTCCGCACGTGCGTGGGGTGCCGAGCGACAGGCCTCAGGTCGGCCCTGCTGAGGGTGGTGCTGGCCGACGACGACACGGGTGAGACCGTGCTGGTCGTCGACGAGCGTCGCCGGATGCCGGGCCGGGGTGCGTGGCTGCACCCCGTCCAGCGGTGCCTCGAGCTCGCCGTCTCACGGCGTGCGTTCGGGCGGGCGCTGCGGTACACCGGTCCGTTGCGGGCCGACGCCGTGGCGCGTGCCCTCGAGAGGCACCTCGGCGAGGACCAGCCGTAGCACAGCACCACGGTGCCGGAACCGACTCCGGCGCCGACCGTCAACAGGGAAGCGGGTTGGAAGCCGATGGCGACCCGATGAGCACTCACCGATGAGTACCCAGCGATGAGTACCCAGCACTAACGACGGTCCGACCCTGTCCAGGGCGGACCAGGACAGGAGAGATGTGGCCAAGGTCCGCGTCTACGAGCTCGCCAAGGAGCTCGGGGTCGACAGCAAGACCATCATGACGAAGCTGAACGAGCTCGGTGAGTTCGTCCGCTCGGCGTCCTCGACGATCGAGCCGCCCGTCGTGCGCAAGCTCCGTGACACGTACGCCCCCGCCGGCGGGTCCGGCAACGGCCGCCCGGCTGCGGCGCGCCCTGCCGCGCCCAAGCCGCAGGCGGCACCCGCC
>JAEXEM010000457.1 GCA_023401045.1 Actinomycetes bacterium | reverse complement strand
CGTGACGGCAGGGCTGCTGCCGCGCGGCACGGACCAGCTCGCCGTCTCGAGCGTGACCGTCGACCGGCCCGGCGACACCTGGAGCCGCGCACCGCCCTGCGAGCCGGAGACGTCGGCGGTGCCGGCGAACACGGCGGAGAGGCGGTGCGAGCCCACCGCGAGGTCGCGGGGCAGGGCGATCGTCGCGGTCCCGGTGAGGCCGTCGACGACGAGCTCGCCGGAGGCGAGGTCGCGACGCCCCTCGCGGATCGTCACCGTGCCGGACGGCGCCCAGCTGCTGCCCGTGACGGTGACCGTGGCCCTGGACGGCTCACCGTGGCGGACGTGGCCAGGCGCGACGGTGAGCGTCGTGCGCGACGACGAGGGCGCCAGCTCGGTCTCGACGACCTCCGAGGTGGACGGGGCGAACCCCGGGGTGTCGGGTGCGAACCGTGCCTGCAGCGCGTGGCTGCCGGCGCCGAGGGCCCGCGTGGCCAGCGCCGCGGAGCCGTCGACGAGCGGCGTCTCCCCGAGCACGGTCTCGCCGTCGAGCAACGTCACGGTGCCCGACGCCTCACGCGGGGTCACGGTCACCTGCAGGAGCGTCTCCTCCCCGGCGCCCCCCGCCGACTGGACGTCGAGGGAGGTCGTCGTGGCGACGGCTGCCGGCACCTCGCCCCCGACGACCTGAGCGCGGTCCCCGGTGCCGTTGAGGTGGTGCAGCAGGAGGACGCGTGCGTCCTGCGCCCCGGGCCCGGCGTGGACGTCGACCGTGGCGCCGTCCTGGGCGGCCGACACCAGCGGGACGCCGATGTTCGACGAGAACCACAGCGGCGGGTCGTACGGGTCGACGGTGAACGGGCCGACCGCGTCGACGACGCCCGACGCGGACGGCGCGTAGCCGCTGAGCGTCTGGACGGTGACGTCCACCTGCGTCCCCGCGGCGACGCCGAGAGCGGACAGCGGCACGGGGACGGTGAGCACCTGGTTGTCGAACGCGCCCATCTCGAGGTTCCCCGCGAAGGGGAACGCCAGCTCGGTCGCGAGGACGGTGCGGTCGGAGAGCCGCGTCGTCTGGACGATCGTGTAGTCGGCCTCCTCCACCTTCGTCACGAGCGCCGACACGTCCGGCGTGCCGTCGCGGTCGGTGTCGAGCAGGACGCGGACCCGCAGGCCGTACCCGAGGGCCGCCCACTCCCCGTCGGTGGCGATGCCGACGCCGAGGTAGCCCTCGGCCGTCGGGTCACCCCCGGCGGCTGCGACCTCCGGGGCGGTCGACGCCCAGCCGACCTGGCGCAGGTCGCCGGACCGCACGGTCGCCCGCGAGGTCTCGAGGTTCGCCGGCAGCTCGTCGAGGCGGGGGGAGTCGGCCGCGTGGACGAGCGGCGTGACGAGGCCCTCCCAGCCGTCGGACACGAGGTCACGACCACGCAGCGTGAGCTCACCCGTGCCGTCCGCGGCGAGCGTGACGTCGGACGCCTCGAGGTCGCTCGTCGGACGCGGCGTCGCCTGCACCGGGAGGCGCAGCTCGGTCGAGCCGGAGGTGAGGACGAGACGGCCCGACACCTGGGAGACGTACTCGCGCGGCAGGCCCTCGATCTGCTCGGTGGCCATCGTCGGGTCGATCTCGCGCGCGAGGGTCGCGGGGTCGGCGGTGAACGTCAGCGTGACGACGCCCGTACCGCCGGCGGGGACCCGCAGGCTCGCCGGGGCGGCCGTGATCCGCGCACCGCCGGAGGTCGTGCTCGACGTCACCGCGGTGCGGTACGTGCGGGTGGTCGAGCCGAGGTTCTGCACCGTGACGGCCTTGCGCACCGTGACGGGCGCATCCCCGACGGGCACGACGCCGAAGCTCACGGACGTCTGCTGGGGCCGGGTGGCGTCGTAGACGAGCGTGTCGTTCGTGACGGCCGCGAGCGCGTCGACGCGGCCCGAGCCGACGCGCGGCGGGCCGTAGGCGAGGTCGCCACCGACCTCGGTCGTCACGTCGTGGGTGGCGGTGTTGACGATCGCCGCCTTCACCTGGGCGGCGGACCACCCCGGCCGGGCCTCGCGGACGAGCGCCGCGATGCCGGCGACGTGCGGGGAGGCCATCGACGTGCCGTTGCTCGTGGCGCCGCCGTTGCCCGAGCCGACGCCGGCCGAGACGATCTGCTGGCCCGGGGCGGCGACGTCCGGCTTTCCCCAGCCGAGCGAGCCGTGCACGCCGCGCGACGAGGACGGGCTGAGCGTGTCGGCGCCGACGTCCTCGCGGGCGAGCAGCGCGAGCGACGGGCCGATCCGGACGGTGAGCGTGCCGGCCTCGATCTCCGGCAGCAGCGCCCGGGTGGTGTCGGCCGTCATCTGGAAGCCGGGGATGCCGGTGTTGCCCGCGATCCCGGCGGAGAACACCGGCAGCGTCGTGGGCAGCAGCACCCCGACCGCGCCCGCGGTCTGGGCGTTGGTGAACCGGACGCCGGAGCCGCACGCCCGGGTCGCGTCGTCGTCGTCCCACGCGAGGAACGCGATCTTCCCCGTCACCGCGGCGGCCTGCTCCGCGGTGAAGGCGGTGCAGCCGTCGAAGCCGTCGAGGTCGGCGACGGGGGCGGTGACGTCCTCGCCGGAGTAGTTGACCGAGTTCTGCCCGGCGAACCGGCGGACGAGGGTCGGGTCGGACGCCGCGGTCACCTCGAGCGCGTCGAACGCGAGGTCCTTGCCGACCGACCAGGCGACCGTGAGGCCGGCCCAGCCGTTGCCGGGGGAGCCGCCGATGTCCTCGACGTCACCGGCGTTGCCGGCCGAGAGCACGACCGTCGTGCCGAGCGCGGTGAGCTCCGCGACCTGCGCGGACTCCGGGTCGTCGGCGGGGGAGCCGTCGGCCCCGAGGGAGAGGTTGAGCACGTCGATGCGGTCGTCGAACGCCCCGTCACCGTTCGGGTCGGCGGCCCAGTCGAGCGCGAGCGACGTGAGGTTCGTCGAGCCGGCCACGTCGCCGAAGACCTTGAGGGAGTAGAGCTTCGCCGCCGGCGCGGTGCCGGGCCCGACGGGCCAGTCCGCGACGCTGTCGAGCGCGGTGTAGTCACCGTCGAACGTCGTGCCGTCCGGCGTCACGCCGTAGCCCGCGGCGGTGCCGGCGACGTGCGTGCCGTGGCCGTGGAAGTCGAGGGGGTTGTCGTCGGGGGTGGGCACGAGGAGCGCCGGGTCGGTGCTGGCGGCGTTGTACACGGGCCCGGCGAAGTCGTACCCGCCGAGGTACTTCTCGGGGTCGAAGAGGCCCGCGGGCACGGAGCCGCCCGCAGCGGCGGCCGCGACCTCGTACGCCTCGGTCGTCCCCGGGCCGCCGAACGCGGCGTGGGTGTAGTCGATGCCGGTGTCGATGATCCCGACGGTGACGTCGGTGCCGAGCGCGCCGGTGTCCTGCCAGGTGGCGAGCGCCCGTGTGAACTCCACCTGCGCCGCGTTGTCGAGTGTGCGCTCGGCGACGAGCCGGACGGCGCGCACCTTCGGCTCGTCGGCCAGCGCCCGCACCTGCTCGGCGTCGCCGACGACGAGGACGCCGGGCACGAGGTTGCTCACCGTGGCGAGCTCGCGCACGGCGGGGGCGGCGGACCGTGCGCGCGGGTCGGCGTCGGGCACGAC
>JAEXEM010000308.1 GCA_023401045.1 Actinomycetes bacterium | reverse complement strand
GTGCGGGTGCGGGAGCCGGTGCGAGCGGCGGCGGGGGCACGGGGCTCGACGGCGTCGACGGCGGCGCCTGACCGGCCGGCGGTCCCGAGGGGCTCGCCCAGGGGGCCGGAGGCGTGCCGTCGTCCTGCGGGGAGGTCATGCGTCCGGCTCCTCGGGTCGACGGGAGAGCCCATCGTGCCACGGTGCGCGCCGGGCCAGGGCGGTCGTCCGCAGGCGCGTCACCCGGGTGCCGCGGCGAGGGTCCCCCGAGCACACGGCGCGCGGTGAGAGGATCGTCCGCATGAAGGGACGCGTCCTCGTCGTCGACGACGACACCGCTCTGGCCGAGATGATCGGCATCGTGCTGCGCTCGGAGGGCTTCGAGCCCGTCTTCTGCGAGGACGGCGACGAGGCGCTCGCGGTGTTCCGGCAGTCCCGCCCCGACCTCGTCCTGCTCGACCTCATGCTGCCCGGCAAGGACGGCAACGAGGTGTGCCGCCTCATCCGCGCCGAGTCGGGCGTCCCCATCGTCATGCTGACGGCCAAGAGCGACACCGTCGACGTCGTCCTCGGGCTCGAGTCCGGCGCGGACGACTACATCTCCAAGCCGTTCAAGCCCAAGGAGCTCGTCGCGCGGGTGCGCGCCCGGCTGCGGCGCAGCGACGAGCCGGCGCCCGAGCACCTCGCCATCGGTGACCTGACGATCGACGTGCCGGGTCACCGCGTCGAGCGCGCCGGGCGTCCCATCGCCCTCACGCCGCTGGAGTTCGACCTCCTCGTCGCGCTCGCCCGCAAGCCGTGGCAGGTGTTCACCCGCGAGGTCCTCCTCGAGAAGGTGTGGGGCTACCGGCACGCGGCGGACACCCGCCTCGTCAACGTCCACGTGCAGCGGCTGCGCTCGAAGATCGAGACCGACCCGGAGCGGCCCGAGATCGTCGTGACGGTCCGCGGCGTCGGCTACAAGGCGGGCGTCGCGGGGTCGTGAGCGCTCGTCGGGGACCGTCGTGCGGCTGACGGCGGGGCGGCGTCTCAGGCGGGCCCGGCTGGCCCGCCTCGTCCGCCTGACCGGGCGGCGCTGGCGCTCGTCCCTGCAGCTGCGGGTGCTCGTCTCGACGCTGCTCATCGGGCTCGTCGCCCTCACGCTCATCGGCGCCTACATCGGCGAGCGCATGAGCGACGGGATCTTCGACGCCCGGCTGCGCCAGGTGCTCGCCGAGAGCGCGCGCAGCACCCGCCAGGCGCAGGAGATGTTCGCCGCCTCGGGGGCCACGACGGTGAGCGACGCGTCGCTGCTGCTCGAGGACGTGACGACGACCCAGCGCACGGGCGGCTCGGGGGAGCGGGACGTGTTCCTCCTGCGCGCGCCCGGCCAGACCGGGTCCGTCGGGGCCGGGGCGTTCGCCACCGACCGCTCGCTCGTCGACCTCGTCAGCCGCGACCTCAAGCAGGCCGTCGCCGAGGGCGGCCAGCGCTGGCAGTCGGTCGCCGTCCCACGGGCGGACGGCGGCACGTGGCCGGGGATCGTCGTCGGCCAGGAGGTCGAGGTCCCGACCGCCGGTACGTACCAGATGTTCCTGCTCTACAGCCTGCAGGACGAGCAGGGGCGGCTGAGCTTCCTCCTGCGGACGCTCGCCGCCGGTGCCGTCGCGATCGTCGTGCTGCTCGGTGCGATGACCTGGCTCGTCACCCGCCGTACGGTGCACCCGGTGCGGATCGCGGCGCACGTCGCCGAGCGGCTCGCCGACGGGCACCTGTCGGAGCGGATGCCGGTGCACGGCCAGGACGAGATGGCGTCCCTCGCACGGTCGTTCAACGAGATGGCCGAGAGCCTGCAGGACCAGATCCACCGCATGGAGGAGCTGTCGTCGCTCCAGCGCAGGTTCGTCTCGGACGTCTCCCACGAGCTGCGCACCCCGCTGACGACGATCCGCATGGCCGGCGAGATGATCCACGCGTCGCGCGACGACTTCGAGCCCGCGGTCAAGCGCTCCGCCGAGCTCCTCGCCACCCAGCTCGACCGGTTCGAGGACCTGCTCGCCGACCTCCTCGAGATCAGCCGGTTCGACGCGGGTGCCGCCGTCCTCGACGCCGAGGGGCGCGACCTGCGTGACCTCGTCCTCACGGCGGTCGACAACGCGGCCCCTCTCGCGGCGCGCCGCGGGTCGTGGCTCCAGGTCGAGCTGCCGGACCACCGCGCCGACGCCGACGTCGACCCCCGACGCGTCGAGCGGGTGCTGCGCAACCTTCTCGTCAACGCCGTCGAGCACGCCGACGGGTCGGCCGTCGAGGTGCGGGTGGGGGTCGACGCGTCCGCCGTCGCGGTGACGGTGCGTGACCACGGCGTCGGCATGACCGCCGACGAGGCGCTGCACGTCTTCGACCGGTTCTGGCGCGCCGACCCGGCCCGCGCCCGCACGACCGGCGGCACCGGGCTCGGGCTCGCGATCTCGCTCGAGGACGCGCACCTGCACGGCGGCTGGCTCGAGGCGTGGGGGCGTCCCGGCCGCGGCGCGAGCTTCCGCCTCACGCTCCCGCGACGTGCGGGCATCCGGCTCCAGTCCTCGCCGCTGCCGCTCGTCG
>JAEXEM010000417.1 GCA_023401045.1 Actinomycetes bacterium | reverse complement strand
GCAGCGGACGCTGCCGGCTCTTGGCGGCCTCGACGGCGTCGCGGGCGAGGAGGAAGGCCGCTCCGGTGCCGGCGCGCGGCGAGTCCGGCAGCGGCACGTCGACCGGCCCGGCACCGACCCCGACGCTCCATCCGCCGTCGCGCAGCACCCGGAGGGTGACGTCGACGGCGACGTCGGCGTCGTCGAGGACGCCCTGGACCTCGTCGCCGACGGTGCGCTCGAACGCGAGCACGGTCGGCACGCCGTGGAGCGCCGCGAGCAGCTCCGGGACACGGTCGGTGCCGTGCCGGCTGCCGCGCTGGTCGATGGTGAGGACGAACATGGAACAAGCCTCTCAGCTTGTCTGGGCTGTCGACAAGCCCTAAGCCTGGTGAAGGTGCCTCACAAGAGGATCCCCGACGGCGCAGCGGGCGCCGACACCTCGGCGTACGCCGCGGCGAGGAGGGCCGGGTCCGGCCCCTCGAGGCGGGCCGGCCGCGCGAGACCGTCGAGCACGACGAAGCGCAGCAGGTCCCCACGCGTCTTCTTGTCGCGGCGCATCGCGGTGAGCAGCTGCTCCCAGCGGTCCCCGCGGTACGTCACCGGCAGCCCGAGGGAGGTGAGGACCGCGCGGTGCCGCTCGACGACGTCGTCGTCGAGCCGGCCCGCCAGCCGCGCGAGCTCGGCGACGAACACCATCCCGACCGAGACCGCCGCACCGTGCCGCCACCGGTACCGCTCGACGTGCTCGACCGCGTGGCCGAACGTGTGGCCGTAGTTGAGGATCTCGCGCAGCCCCGCCTCGCGCAGGTCCTCCCCCACGACGCGTGCCTTCGTCCGGACCGCACGCACGACGAGCTCGTGGAGCACGTCCGAGCCCGCCGCGGCCACCGGGTCCTGCAGCAGCGCGGTGTGCTCCTCGACGAGCTCGAGGATCCGCGGGTCGTCGATGAAGCCGCACTTGACGATCTCCGCGAGCCCGGCGACGAAGTCGTGGGGCTGCATCGACCCGAGCGCCGCGAGGTCGCACAGGACCCCGGCGGGCGGGTGGAAGGCACCGACGAGGTTCTTCCCCTCGGCGGTGTTGATCCCCGTCTTGCCCCCGACCGCCGCGTCGACCATGCCGAGCACCGTCGTCGGCACCTGGACGACCTTGACGCCCCGCAGCCACGTCGCCGCGACGAAACCGGCCAGGTCGGTCGTCGCACCGCCGCCGAGACCGACGATCGCGTCCGAGCGCGTGAAGTCCGCCTGCCCGAGCACGCCCCAGAGGAAGGCCGCCACCTGCGCGGTCTTCTGCTCCTCGGCGTCCGGGACCTGGGCGACGAACGCCTCGAAGCCCTGGGCGACGAGGTCCTCGCGCACCGCCTCCGCCGAGGTCGCCAGCGCCGCCGGGTGGACGACGAGCACCCGCCGGACGCCCTCGCCGAGCATGGCGGGCAGGTGCCCGAGCAGGTGCCGGCCGACGACGACGTCGTACGGCTGCTCCCCCGCGACGCGCACGACCGTCTCGTCGCTCACGCCCCCGCCTCCCCCGCCGTCGCGCCGAGCGCGGCCTCGACGGCCGCCGCGACCTCGACCGGGTCGAGCCCGTCGGTCACCACACGCACGCTCGCGACCTCCTCGTAGACCGGACGCCGGACGTCCATGAGCGCCTGCCAGCGGGCGCGCGGGTTGCCGACGAGCAGCGGCCGCGCCTGATTGAGCCCCACCCGGGGGGCGGCGTGCGCGAGGCTGACGTCGAGGAAGACGACCGTCCCGCCGGCCGCGCGGTAGGCGTGCAGCGCGGCCCGGGACGACTCGTCGAGCACCGCACCCCCACCGAGCGCGAGGACGCCCTCGTGCGCGGCGAGCGCGGCGGCGACTGCCTCCCGCTCGAGCTCGCGGAAGCGCGGCTCGCCGTCGTCGACGAACACGTCCGCGACGGACTTGCCGGCGACCACCTCGACGTCGGCGTCGGTGTCGCGCACGGCGACACCCCAGCGCTCGGCGAGGACGGCGGCGACGGTCGACTTGCCGGCACCGGGGGGGCCGACGAGCACGGCGCGCGGACGGGTCGTGGTGGGGCTGGGCACGTGCCGCAGCCTAGTGCCGTCGCCGCACCCCCGGTCCGACGTCCCGGGACGCGGACCGCGACCTCAGGCGAGCAGCCCCGGCACCGCGGCGAGGTAGGCCTCGAGGTTGCGGCGCACCTCGGCGACGGAGTCGCCACCGGTCTTCTCCAGCAGCGTCTGCGCGACGACGAGCGCGACCATGGCCTCGGCGACCACGGCGGCGGGCGGCACGGCACACACGTCGGACCGCTGGTGGTGCGCACGCACCGCCTCGCCCGTCGCGGTGTCGACCGTCGCCAGCGCCCGGGGCACCGTCGAGATCGGCTTCATCGCCGCGCGCACCCGCACGACCTCGCCGTTCGACATGCCGCCCTCGATGCCGCCGGCCCGGTTCGTGCGCCGCACGATCCGTCCGCTCGCGTCGCGCTCGATCTCGTCGTGCGCCTGCGAGCCGCGCCGGGTCGCCGTGCGGAAGCCGTCACCGACCTCGACGCCCTTGATCGCCTGGATCCCCATGAGCGCGGCCGCGAGGCGCGCGTCGAGCCGCCCGTCGGCCTGGACGTACGTGCCCACCCCGGACGGCAGCCCGTGGACGAGCACCTCGACGACGCCGCCGAGCGTGTCGCCGTCCTTGTGGCACTGGTCGATCTCAGCGACCATCGCCGCGCTCGTCGCGGCGTCGAAGCACCGCACCGGGTCGGCGTCGAGCGCCGCGACGTCGTCGGGCGTGGGCAGGGGCGCGTCCTCGGGGACGCTCACCGGGCCGATGGCGACGACGTGAGAGACGAGACGCACGCCGGCCGCCTGCTCGAGGAACGCCGCGGCGACCGTGCCGAGGGCGACGCGCGTGGCGGTCTCGCGCGCGCTCGCCCGCTCGAGGACCGGGCGTGCGTCCTCGAAGCCGTACTTGCGCATGCCGACGAGGTCGGCGTGCCCCGGGCGCGGCCGGGTGAGCGGACGGTTGCGGGCGACCTCCCGGGCGTCGCCGGTGCCGGCGTCGACCGTCAGCGCGTCCGCCGGCACGGGGTCGGCCGACATGACGTCGACCCACTTCGGCCACTCGGTGTTGCCGACCTCGATCGCGATCGGGCCGCCCTGCGTGAGGCCGTGGCGCACACCGCCGAGCAGCCGCACCTCGTCCTGCTCGAACTTCATCCGCGAGCCGCGGCCGTAGCCGAGGCGACGGCGCGCCAGGGCGGCCTGGACGTCGGAGGTCTGCACCCGCACACCGGCGGGCAGACCGTCGAGGATGCCGACGAGCGCGGGGCCGTGCGACTCGCCGGAGGTCAACCATCGGAGCATGGGGTGGATCCTTTCACGGCGCCAAGCACGACCCGCAGCGCTGTCCACGGCGCGGATCGGGCACGGTGCAGACCGTGCGCCACCGGGCGCGCGCGGGACGCCACCGCCGTCGGCGACCCCCCGCGACACGTCCAGGACCGGCCACTCGTGGGTCGTCGCCCGATGATCCGACGTGGTCGCCGGCGCTCCTCACCGCTCGTCCCGGCGACCGGCAGGCACCCAGCTGCTCGCCGGCGGCGGTTCCGTCGGACCGCACGACGCGACGCCCCGCCGAGGGCGCCGCTCCGCCAGCAGCACCCAGGTGATCCCTCCGGCGTACAACAGCGCCTCGGTGACCTGCAGGACGGCCGCACCCACGAAGTAGGAGTGGCCGAGGAACACCGGCACGCCGGCGAGGACCACCATGCGCGGCCATGTCCGGCGCACCGTCGGCGAGGTCCATGCCCACAGCACGGTGAGGAGCAGGAAGGGGCTGCAGTAGTAGTACAGCAGGTGGGGCTCGAGCAGCAGGCGCACGCCCACAGCCACGACCACGGCCGCGAGCGGCGGGGCGTGGCGTCGGAGAGCGACCGCGGCACCGGCCAGACCTGCCACCGCCGCCTGCACCACCCGCAAGCCCCAGTCCGACAGACCCCACGCACGTGCGAGGTCCCCCAGCAGCGACGCGCCGTGCTGGATCCCCCACGAGAACTCGAGGGTGTTCACCTCGCCCCACAGCACGAACGGCGCGTACATCCCGAGCACCGTGCCGGCAGCGACAGCGGCCGCCAGGACGGTGCGCCCCGCGCGGCGACCGGCGAGCACGAGCCCGCCGCCCAGCACAGCCCACGCCTTGAGGCCGAAACCCAGTGCGAGGAGCAGCCCGAGACGCACCGGACGCGCCCTGGCCGCAGCTGTCGCGGCTGCGGCCATTGCCAGGACGATGACGAGGTCCTCCTCGTGCCCAGGGGTGAACGAGCGCTCCATGAGGCCACCCAGCACGAGCGCCAGCCCGACGGCCCACCGCGCAGCCGTCGGGTCACGTTCCGCAGGGACCCAACGCCGCGTCACCACGTCTCCCAGCCACACGACCAGCGCCCCGTGCGCCGCGCCGGCGAGCAGGAACGGTGAGACCCCCATCACCTCCCCCATGACGGCCCATACCCCCATCACGACGACCAGCACCGGTCCCACCTGCAGCCACGGGTCGGCGAAGACGTCCAGCGCGGCCGGCGAGAGCACCGCACGGCCAGCCCGGATGAAGCCCGCCGTGTCGGGCGACCGCACCGCGTCGACGAGCCGTGCCGTCCTCACGACCGCGACGGGGAGGAGGACGACGAGCGGCGCCCGCACGACGGCCCGCACCAGTCGAGCAGCTGTGGGAGCGCGAGACGCCAGCACAGCCAGCTCGGCCCGCCAGCCGACGGGCTGCCGGTCCGGGCGCTCCGGCCGTCGGTCCCCACGACGCCGTTGCACGCGCCACCGCACCCACGGTCGCCGTGCCGGCCCGGGCCCGCCTCGTGGCGCTCCACGCCGAACGCTCGGCGGCCGGTGCGGGGTGCCGGCAGCAGCACCCGCG
>JAEXEM010000413.1 GCA_023401045.1 Actinomycetes bacterium | reverse complement strand
GTCCGGGCCGGGGCGCGGGGAGCGGTGCGCCGGGCGGCCGCCGGTGGGCCGCCGGCTCCGCAGGTGCCGTCGCCGCGACGACGCTCGCCCTCACGTGGCTCAACCCGCACGTCTACCTCGACACGGTCGTGCTGCTCGGGTCGGTCGCCGCGACGCGGGGCTGGTGGTTCGCCGCCGGTGCCGGGCTCGGCAGCGTCCTGTGGTTCACCGCCCTCGGCTACGGCGCGCGCCTGCTGCGGCCGGTGTTCGCCCGGCCGGGTGCGTGGCGCGTGCTCGACGCGGGGATCGCGGTCGTCATGGTGTCGATCGCGGTCGGGCTCCTCGTCGAGCTCTGACGCGGATGTCTCAGTCCCCGAGCCCCGTGCCCACCTGCCGGGCCGCGCGGATCCACGCGTGGTCGGTCGGGACGAGCTTGACCTTGCCGGCGACGTCCTCCAGCGGCACCGGCACGGTGTCCTCGCCGCGCGCGGCGACCATGACGCCGAACTCGCCGCGCTGGACGAGGTCGGCCGCGGCGGCTCCGAGGCGGGTGGCGAGCAACCGGTCGGCGGCGCACGGCGCACCGCCGCGCTGAACGTACCCGAGGATCGTCACGCGCGACTCCAGGCCGGTGGCCGCCTCGAGCTCGCGCGCGAGCTTGAACGAGTGCTCGCGCTGGGCGTCCTCGACATGCGCGAGGTGCTTCTTCGCCGCGCGCTTCGCCTCGGGGTCCTTCGCCGAGCGCACGAGCAGCTGCGCGGCCTCGTAGTCGGCGGTGTCGTCGACGTCCCGCGCGCCCTCGGCGACGGCGACGACGGAGAACGACGACCCGCGCGACATCCGCTGCCGGATCGTCTCCGCGACCGCGTCGACCGTGTACGGGATCTCGGGGATGAGGATGATGTCCGCCCCGCCGGCGATCCCTGCGGCGAGCGTGAGCCAGCCCGCCCGGTGACCCATGATCTCGGTGAGGATGATCCGGTGGTGGCTGTGCGCCGTCGAGTGCACGCGGTCGACCGCGTCGGTCGCGATCTCCGTCGCCGTGGCGAACCCGAACGTCGTGTCGGTCTCGGCGATGTCGTTGTCGATCGTCTTCGGCAGGTGGACGACGTCGAGCCCCGCCTCGACCAGGCGCATGGCGTTCTTGGCGGTGCCGCCGCCGCCGAGCACGATGAGCGCGTCCAGCCCGAGCTCGCGGTAGTTCTCGACGACCTGGGGCACCATGTCGCGCGGCTCGCCGTCGACGACGTACTTGTGGACCTTGTCGCGGCTCGTGCCGAGGATCGTCCCGCCGATCGTGAGGATCCCCGACAGGGCGCGGGCGTCGAGCTCGACGTACCGGTTCTCGACGAGCCCGGTGATGCCGTCGCGGAAGCCGAAGAGCTCCATGCCGTAGTGGCCGATGGCGGTCTTGCCGAAGCCGCGGATCGCGGCGTTGAGGCCCGGGCTGTCGCCGCCCGCCGTGAGGATCCCGACCTTCTTCGCCTTCGTCCGCGTCATGACCGCCTCCTGCTCGCCCGGCTCCAGGCCGGCGGTGCCGGCGCGTCCGGGGCCAGCCTGGTGCACCGCGCCGACCGGCGACAACGCTGCCCGCGTCATGAGGTGCGACCCGCACCGTGCGCCCGCTTGTGCGCCGGGGTGACGACGGCCCTGGTGGGGCGGCCGTCGACCCGTGTCCGTCAGGTGCGTCGAGTGCGCGCCAGGTAGGCCTCCCCGCGCGGGCTGAGGGCGTAGCCGACGTCGAAGCTCTGCGTGAGCCCCAGCCCCTTGAGCTTGCGGACGTCGGCCGGAGCAGCACCCGCCCAGCGTGCCGGTCGGCGGGACCCGCGTCGAGGGCTAGCATATAAGACATCACTTATGCGATGCTGACGGGACGGAACGGGCACCGTCGCACCAGGAGGAACCGTGGCAGGCATCGACGCACTCGAGCAGGCTGGTCTCGTCGCACGGGAGGTGCACCGCGGGGAGCGCGCGGGCGCCCCGACCAAGGTCGCGGTCGCGCGCCGCACGTACCGCGCGGACCCGGAGGACGTGTGGGACGCCCTCACCGACCCCGAGCGCCTGCCGCGGTGGTTCGCACCCGTGACGGGCGACCTGCGCGAGGGCGGCCGCTACCAGGTCGTCGGCAACGCCGGGGGCGTCGTCGAGGAGTGCCGGGCGCCGGAGCGGTTCGCGCTCACCTGGGAGATGGGGGACCAGGTGAGCTGGGTCGAGGTCGTCCTCGCCGCAGTCGACGGCGGTACCGAGCTCACGCTGCGGCACGAGGCGCACGTGGTGCCGGAGTTCTGGGAGCAGTTCGGGCCCGGGGCCGTCGGCGTCGGGTGGGACCTCGCGCTGTGGGGGCTCGCAGCGCACCTCGCCACGGGGGAGGCCATCGCGCAGGAGGTCGGGGAGCTGTGGCCGACGACGCCCGAGGGGCAGGCGTTCGTCGAGCACGCCGCGAGCGGCTGGGCGCGCGCCGACGCCGCCGACGGCCGGGAGCAGGGCTCGGCCGAGGCGGCCGGGCGGCGCACCCTCGCCTTCTACACCGGCACCGCCGCACCCGAGGCGTGAGC
>JAEXEM010000409.1 GCA_023401045.1 Actinomycetes bacterium | reverse complement strand
GCTGCGGGGCGGGAGCCGCCTCGGCGGCGGGTGCCTTCTCGGCCTGCGGCGCGGGGGAGGCCTGCGGTGCAGGCGCGGCGGGCGCCGCGTCGCCCGAGCCGACGATCGCGAGCACGGCACCGACCTCGACGGTCTCGTCCTCGCCGACCTTGATCTCCTGCAGGGTGCCCGCGACGGGCGAGGGGATCTCGGTGTCGACCTTGTCGGTGGAGATCTCGAGCAGCGGCTCGTCGACCTCGACCGTGTCGCCGACGGCCTTGAGCCAGCGGGTGACGGTGCCCTCGGTGACGGACTCGCCGAGCGCGGGGAGGGTGACCTCCTGGCCGCCGGCCGAGCCGCCGGAGGGCGCGGCCGGGGCCGGGGCGTCCTCGTGCTGCTCGACGGGCTGCTGCGGGGCCTGCTCGGCGGCGGGCTCCTCGGCGGGGGCCTGCTGCTCGGCGGCGGGCTGCTCGGCCGGGGCGGCCTGCTCGGCGCCGCCGCCCTCGCCGGAGCCGACGACGGCGAGCGTCGCGCCGACCTCGACCGTCTCGTCCTCCTCGACGAGGATCTTCTCGAGCACCCCTGCGACGGGCGAGGGGATCTCGGTGTCGACCTTGTCGGTCGAGATCTCGAGCAGGGGCTCGTCGACCTCGACACGGTCGCCGACCTGCTTGAGCCAACGGGTGACGGTGCCCTCGGTGACGGACTCACCGAGCGCGGGAAGCTGCACGTTCTCGGACATGACCGCTCGTGTCTCCTTCGATCCTGGTCAGTTGTGGGCGTGCAGCGGCTTGCCGGCGAGCGCCAGGAAGGCCTCGCCGAGCGCCTCGTTCTGCGTGGGGTGTGCGTGGACGAGCTGGGCGACGTCCTCGGGGTACGCCTCCCAGTTGACGATGAGCTGGCCCTCGCCGATGAGCTCGCCGACGCGGGCGCCGATCATGTGGACGCCGACGACCGGCCCGTCCTTCTGGCGGACGAGCTTGACGAAGCCCTGCGTGGCGAGGATCTGGCTCTTGCCGTTGCCGCCCAGGTTGTACTCGAGGACCTCGACACCGTCGTCGCCGTACGTCTCCTTGGCGATCTTCTCCGTCAGGCCGACCGAGGCGACCTCGGGGTCGGAGTAGGTGACGCGCGGGATGCCCGACTCGACGATCGCCGGCGGGTTGAGCCCGGCGATCTCCTCGGCGACGAAGATGCCCTGCTGGAAGCCGCGGTGCGCGAGCTGCAGGCCGGGGACGATGTCGCCGACGGCGTAGATGTTCGCGACGCCGGTGTGGAGGCGCTCGTTCGTGATGACGAAGCCGCGGTCGAGGGTGAGGCCCTGCTCCTCGTACCCGAGGCCCGAGGTGCTCGGCCCGCGGCCGACGGCCACGAGCAGGACGTCGGCGTCGAAGGTCTTGCCGTCCTCGAGCGAGACGTGCACGCCGTTGTCGTCCTGCGTGACGCCGGAGAACCGGACACCGAGGTTGAAGTTGATGCCGCGCTTGCGGAACGCGCGCTCGAACGCCTTCGAGACGGCCTCGTCCTCGTTGGGGACGAGGTGGGGGAGCGCCTCGATGATCGTCACGTCGGCACCGAAGGAGCGCCACACGCTCGCGAACTCCGAGCCGATGACGCCGCCGCCGAGGATGATCGCCGAGCGCGGCACGAAGTCGAGGGTGAGCGCCTGGTCCGACGTCATCACGCGGCCGCCGATCTCCAGACCGGGCAGCGAGCGGGCGTACGAGCCGGTGCCGAGCACGATGTGCTCACCGGTGAGGGTGCGGTCGCCGACCTGCACGGTGTTCGGGCCGGTGAGCTTGCCCCAGCCCTCGACGACCTCGATCTTGCGGGACTTCACGAGGCCCTGCAGACCCTTGTACAGGCGGCCGATGACGCCGTCCTTGTAGCTGTTCACGCCCGCCATGTCGATGCCCTCGAGAGAGGTCCGGACCCCGAACCTCTCACCCTCGCGGGCGGTGTCGGCGACCTCGGCCGCGTGCAGGAGGGCCTTCGTCGGGATGCACCCGCGGTGCAGGCAGGTGCCGCCGACCTTGTCGGCCTCGACCAGGGCGACGGTCTTGCCGAGCTCGGCGGCGCGCAGGGCGGCCGCGTACCCGCCGCTACCTCCGCCCAGGACGACGATGTCGAAAGCGGTGCCGGTGTCGGCCACGTGCGCACTCCTCGTAGGTCTCCGGATGGGCTGCGCGCCCATCTTGTCATCCCGGCACCTCCGCGACGAACCCGCTAGCACGTCTGACGGTGTGAGTCCCGTGACAGTCGTCCCATGACCCGGTACGCGCCCCCGGGACGTCCGGCCGCGCCTACCCAGGTGACGTGCAGGTCCGGTCGGTAGGGTGCCTGCCATGCCGCTGTTCTCGCGCCGCCGACGTGCCCAGCCGGCCGACGCCGCTCCTCAGGGACGCGGTGCGCGGGCCGAGACGCTGGAGTACCTGCGGGCCTTCGTCACCTCCCGCGTGGGCGTCGAGGCGTACGTCGAGCCGCGCACGAACGTCACCCCGACGACGCTCATGCTCGTCGCCACCGACGGGGAGTGGACCCGCCGGAAGGTGCCGGACGAGCGGACCGCCGGTGCGCTCGCGCGCGAGCTCGGCATCCCGGTCTACGACGTCCAGCGCACCGGCTACCCGCAGCGGGTGCGTGACTGGAACGCCCGGCAGCGCATCGAGCGCGCCCGCCGGGCCGCCGAGCGCTCCTGACGTGTCGTCAGGGCGCCCGGCGCCGCGGCGAGGTCGTCAGGACGCGCGGGACTCGAGCAGCGCGAGGAGCGTGCGGACCCCGACACCGGTGCCGCCGACGGGCGTGTAGCCGAACGCCGTGCGCTCGTTGAACGCCGGCCCGGCGACGTCGAGGTGGGCCCACGGCGTCGTGCCGACGAACTCGCGCAGGAAGATCCCGGCGGTGAGCATGCCGCCGAAGCGGTCGGCGATGTTCGCGATGTCCGCGACCTTCGAGTTCAGCCCCGCCCGCAGGTCGTTCGGCAGCGGCATCGGCCAGAACTGCTCGCCGGCCTCCTGAGCGGCGTCGACGAGCGCCCCGCGCGCCTCGTCGGTGCCCATGACCGCCGAGACGCGGTGCCCGAGCGCGACGATCTGGGCGCCGGTGAGGGTCGCGATGTCGACGACGAGGTCCGGGGTCTCCTCGACGGCGGCCACGAGGCCGTCGGCCATGACGAGCCGTCCCTCCGCGTCGGTGTTGAGGACCTCGACGGTCGTGCCGTTCTTCATCGTGATCACGTCCGACGGGCGCATGGCGGTGCCCGAGGGCATGTTCTCGGCGAGGCACAGCCAGCCGGTGACGGCGACGGGCAGGCCGAGGCGGGCGGCGGCGACGACGGTCTGGAGCACGGCGGCGGCGCCGGCCATGTCGGACTTCATCGCCTCCATGCCGGCGGCCGGCTTGATGGAGATGCCGCCGGAGTCGAACGTGATGCCCTTGCCGACGAGGGCGACGTGGGCCGACGGCTTGCTCGGCGCGTACGCGACCTTGACGAGACGCGGCGGGCGGGCCGAGCCCTGCCCGACGCCGGTGATGCCGCCGTAGCCCCCGGCGGCCAGCGCCTTCTCGTCGAGGACGGTCACCTTGAGGCCCTTGGCGCCCGAGGCCTTGACCGCGGCCTTGGCGAGGTCGGCGAACGCGGCCGGGTAGAGGTCGTTCGGCGCGGTGTTGACGAGGTCGCGGGTCGCGTGCACGGCCTCGGCGACGACCTGCGCGCGCGCGAGCGCCGCCCGCGCCGCCTTGTCGCGGGCGAGCGGGGTGACGAGCTCGACACGCTCGACCGCCTTCTCCTGCTCGTGGTACCGGGAGAACCGGTAGGCCCCGAGCAGCGCGCCCTCGGCGACCGCCGCGACACCGGCCGTGTCGTCCGCCGGCAGCGCGAGCGCCACCGAGGCGACACC
>JAEXEM010000399.1 GCA_023401045.1 Actinomycetes bacterium | reverse complement strand
CGGCAGGACCGTCCACGTCGGCGGCCCCGCGCTCCTCGCCGAGCTCGGGGTCGAGGTCCCCGGCGACCTGTCCGACGCGGTCGCCCGGTGGCAGCAGCGCGCCGCGTCGGTGCTCACGGTCGTCGTCGACGGTGAGGTCCTCGGCGTGCTGGCCGTCGCCGACGCGGTGCGCCCCGAGTCGCGCAGGGCGGTCGACGCGCTGCACGCCCGGGGCGTCCGGGTGGCCATGGTGACGGGGGACGCCCGGCACGTCGCCGACGCCGTCGCGGCGGACCTCGGCATCGACGAGGTGTTCGCCGAGGTGCTGCCGCGCGACAAGGACGCGACGGTCGCCACCCTGCAGCAGCGCGGGCACCGGGTCGCCATGGTGGGGGACGGCGTCAACGACGGCCCGGCGCTCACGCGGGCGGACGTCGGCATCGCCATCGGTGCCGGCACCGACGTGGCCATCGAGTCGGCGGGTGTCGTGCTCGCGTCCGACGACCCCCGGGCGGTCGTCTCCGTCATCGAGCTCTCGGCCGCCTCCTACCGGAAGATGCAGCAGAACCTCGTGTGGGCCACCGGGTACAACGTCGTCGCGGTCCCGCTCGCCGCCGGCGTGCTCGCGGGCGTCGGGTTCGTGCTCTCACCTGCGGTCGGGGCGATCATGATGTCGGCGTCCACGGTCGTCGTCGCGCTCAATGCCCAGCTGCTGCGCCGCGTCGACCTCGATCCGGAGCGCGTCGGGCGCACCTGACCCCGTACCCCGGGGCCGGGCACGTCACCTTCGGCCGTGGTGCATGGCCGCGAGGATCGTCGCGAACACGTCGGTGCTGTGCTGCGTCCGTGCGAGCGCCTCGGCGCCGGGGCCCTCGGCCGTGAGGGGCGTCGCGCCGCCGGTGTGGCCGCTCGTCGTCCAGTCGACGGTGAAGGTGAGGGCGCTGCCGGCGACCGGGAACGGCCCGTCCTCGGCGCTCTGCAGCACCTCGGGCGAGGTGCTCGCACCGTCGCCGGACTCGTCGTCCGGGTCGACGTTCTCGACGGCGAGACCACCGGTCTCGTGGTCCCCGACGACCACGACGAGCGTGTCGCGGCGCTGCGCGGCGAAGTCCCGGACGAGCGCGACGGTCTCGTCGAACGCCTGGCCGGCGCGGATGGCGAGGCCCGCGTTGTTCGCGTGCGCCATCTCGTCGACGCCTTCCTCCTCGACGAGGAGGAAGAAGCCGTCCCGGTCGGTCGAGAGCACGTCGAGCGCCTTCTGCGTCATCGTGCGCAGCGGCACCACGGGGGCGTACTCGTCGCCCTGGCCCTCGGGTGCCTGCTCGAACATCTCCTCGTTGGCGAACAGTCCGAGGACGCGGCGGGCGTTCGTCGCGGCGAGCTCCTCGGGGGTGCTGACGTACGTGTAGCCGTTCTCGACGGCGAGGTCGACGAGGTTGCCCAGCGTGCTGCGGCTCACCTCCGGGCGCGGGTCGTCGGGGTCGTCGGGGTACGCGCCCTCGTCGCCCTCCGGGTACCACCAGTCCTCACCACCGCCGAGGACGACGTCCGGCCGCGACTCCTCGACGAGCTGGCGGGCGATCTCGCTCTGGTCCGCGCGGTCGGGCACGTGAGCGCCGAACGCACCGGGCGTCGCGTCGGTCACCTGGGCCGTCGTCACGAGCCCGGTCGACTTCCGCAGCGCCGTCGCGTGCTCGAGCAGGCTCGTCACCGGGCGGCCGTCGACGTCGACGCCGACGGCACCGTTGTACGTGCGCACCCCGGTGGCGAACGCGGTGGCGCTCGCCGAGGAGTCGGTCACCGCCTCCTCGGGGTCGGCCGAGTCGGTCCGGGTCCACCCTGCGTACCGCAGCGAGTCCATCGCGAGCCGGCCGTCCCGGCCGACCGTCGCGAGCCGGATCATGTCCCGGGCGCCGATGCCCAGACCGTCGCCCACGAGCAGGACGACGTTCTTCGTGCGGTGCGGGTGGGGTTTGCCGCGGTCACCGCCACGGGCGTCACCGGCACCACCGGCGGCCAGCCCGAGCGCGAGGGCCACCGCGCTGCCGGTCGCGAGCCATCCCTGACGTACGTCGAGCCTGCGCATGCTCGTCTCCGTCCCGGACGTCGTCGTCCGTCGTGAGGTGCGGCCCCCGGGCGACCCCGGGGGCGGGCCTGGCCCCACTCTCGGGGGAGGTGCGGACGCGCGCAACCGGCGCGGGCGTCGCCCCGTGGGGAGGAGTCGGCCTCTTGACGCCGACGGCACCGGCACGTGCCGGGCGGACGGTGGAGGTACCACGGCGACCGTGCCGGCGGGCCGTGCCCGGCAGGCCCCGACAATGCGGCACCCCCGCCGCCACGAGGGCGACGGGGGTGCCGTTCTTGCAGGTCAGGCGCTCACGGGAGCAGCCGTGACACCTGACGATCAGCAGTCGTAGTACAGCTCGAACTCGTGCGGGTGCGGCCGCAGGCGGATCGGGTCGACCTCGGCGGAGCGCTTGTAGTCGATCCAGGTCTGGATGAGGTCCGGCGTGAAGACGTTGCCGGCGGTCAGCCAGTCGTGGTCCGCCTCGAGGTTGTCCAGCACCTCGGCGAGCGAGCCCGGGACCTGCTGGATGAGGGCGTGCTCCTCGGGGGGCAGCTCGTAGAGGTCCTTGTCGACCGGCTCCGGCGGCTCGATGCGGTTCTGGATGCCGTCGAGGCCGGCCATGAGCATGGCCGCGAACGCGAGGTACGGGTTCGACGACGGGTCCGGCACGCGGAACTCGATGCGCTTGGCCTTCGGGTTCGAGCCGGTCACCGGGATGCGGATGCACGCGGAGCGGTTGCGGGCCGAGTACACGAGGTTGACCGGGGCCTCGAAGCCGGGCACGAGGCGGTGGTACGAGTTCACCGTCGGGTTGGTGAACGCGAGCAGCGCCGGCGCGTGCTTGAGCAGACCGCCGATGTACCAGCGGGCCATGTCGGACAGGCCGCCGTAGCCCTTCTCGTCGAAGAACAGCGGCTGGCCGTCCTTCCACAGCGACTGGTGGACGTGCATGCCCGAGCCGTTGTCGCCGAAGATCGGCTTCGGCATGAAGGTCGCCGTGCGGCCGTTCTCGTGCGCGACGTTCTTCACGACGTACTTGAAGAGCTGCACCTTGTCGGCGGACTTGGAGAGCGTGTCGAAGCGGTAGTTGATCTCCGCCTGACCGGCCGTGCCGACCTCGTGGTGCGAGCGCTCGACGCCGAGTCCCAGCGCGTCGAGCTGGAGGACGATCTGGTCGCGCAGGTCGGCGAAGTGGTCGACCGGCGGGACCGGGAAGTAGCCGCCCTTGTAGGGCGTCTTGTGGCCGAGGTTGCCACCCTCCTCCTCGCGGCCGGTGTTCCACGCGGCCTCGATGGAGTCGATGTAGTAGAACGACGCGTCCTGGCGGGTCTGGAACCGGATGTCGTCGAAGATGTAGAACTCGGCCTCGGGCGCGAAGAACGCGGTGTCCGCGATGCCGGTCGACTTGAGGTACGCCTCGGCCTTCGCGGCGACCTGGCGCGGGTCGCGGCTGTAGGGCTCGTCGGTGTACGGGTCGACGATGTGGAAGTTGATGTTGAGCGTCTTCTCCGTACGGAACGGGTCGACGTACGCGGTCGTGACGTCCGGCACGAGCTTCATGTCGGACTCGTGGATCGCCTGGAAACCGCGGATCGACGAGCCGTCGAACATCTGGCCGTCGACGAAGAAGTCCGCGTCGAGCGAGGCAGCCGGCACGTTGAAGTGCTGCATGACACCCGGCAGGTCGCAGAACCGGACGTCGACGAACTTGACGTCCTCGCTCTTGATGAACGCCAGGACTTCCTCCGGCTTGGTGAACATCCGCTGCTCCTCGGTTCGGTGTGGCCCGGGACGTGCCGGGCAGTGGTGAGGTTAGGAGGGCAGGGTTTCCCTGCCGTGGCCCGACTGTTTCCGGCACGTTACGGAGCCGCTCGGCGTGTAACGATCGTTCGACGGTACCGGTGCCGGGTTGCCTGTCGGGCGCACGTACGCTGGACGCATGTCGATGCGTGACTCCGTGGGCTCGTGGCTCGAGGGCGGACCCGGCGGTGGTGGCCAGGGCAGGGGATCGGGCCTCGGGCTGCCCCCCACGGGCAGCGGGTCGCTCGCGCGGCTCGGGCGCCGGGTCGTCGCGCTGGGCGTCGACTGGGTCGCGTGCCTCGCGGTCTCCGCCGTGCTGCTGCCCGCCCGCTCGGACGGGTTCTTCCTGCTGCGCGGCGACTCGCTCGGCACGCTCGCGGTCTTCGCCGTGGAGAACCTGCTCTTCGTCGCCACGCTCGGGCACACGCTGGGGCACCGGGTCATGGGGCTGCGGGTGCGGCGCGTCCTGCGGACCGGCCCGCGCGGCCCGCTGCGCCCCGTCGACGGCCCTCCCGGGCTGCTGCCAGCCCTCGTGCGCACGCTGCTGCTGTGCGC
>JAEXEM010000392.1 GCA_023401045.1 Actinomycetes bacterium | reverse complement strand
GCCCGACACCCGGGCGCTGACCGCGCTCGGCGGCGGGGTCGAACGGCAGGCCCGAGAGGGTGCCCGCGCTCGTCGCGTCGGCCGTCGCGGCCGCCGACTCGCGCCTGGCCTCGGCGAGCGCCTCACCCGGGTCCGTGAGCGACACCGGGGGCAGGTCCTCCTCCCCCAGCGGCGAGCTGCCCGCGGGCCGGCTCGAGAACTCCGGCTCGGGTCCACCGCCCTGGAAGCCCTTCGACAGCCACCCGAGCGCGCCCGAGAGCTCCGCGGGCAGGAACCACATCTTGTTCGACGGGCTCGACGCGATCTTCGGCAGCGTCTGCAGGTACTGGTACGCGAGCAGCTTGGGGTCGGCGTCGCCGCGGTGCACGGCGTCGAAGACCTGGAGGATCGCGCGCGCCTCACCCTCGGCCCGGAGGATCGCGGACTGCGCCTCACCCTCGGCCCGGAGGATCGCCGCCTGCTTCTCACCCTCGGCGGTGAGGATCTGCGACTGCTTGACGCCCTCGGCCGTGAGGATCGCGGCACGGCGGTCACGCTCGGCACGCATCTGCTGCTCCATCGAGCCCTGCACGGACGCCGGCGGGTCGATCGCCTTGAGCTCGACGCGGTTGACGCGGATGCCCCACCGGCCGGTGGCCTCGTCGAGGACGCCGCGGAGCTGACCGTTGATCTGGTCGCGGCTCGTCAGGGTCTGCTCGAGGTCCATCGAGCCGATGACGTTGCGCAGCGTCGTCACCGTGAGCTGCTCGATGCCGGTGATGTAGTTGGCGATCTCGTAGACCGCGTCCTTCGGGCTCGTCACCTGGAAGTAGATGACGGTGTCGATGCTGACGACGAGGTTGTCCGAGGTGATGACCGGCTGCGGCGGGAAGGAGACGACCTGCTCGCGCAGGTCCACGCGGGCACGCACCCGGTCGACGAACGGGATGAGCAGGTGCAGGCCGGCGTCCATCGTCCTGCTGTAGCGCCCGAGCCGCTCGACGATCATCGCCACGGCCTGCGGCACGATCCGCACGGCACGCGCGAGCGCCACGACGACGAAGATGAGGACGAGGACGAGGACGACGATGAGGGCGACCTGTCCGGGGGCGAGCCCGTCGTTCATGTGACCTCCGATGCTGGTGCCGTCCGTGCCGGGACGACCGCGGTGACCCGTCGGGTCGATGTCTGCGCCGAGGGGCGGCGTCAGGCCGGTGCGGCGCCGGGTGCCGGCGCGTCGCCCGCGGCCGGTGCCGTCGCCGGCCCGACGACGGCGGTCGCGCCGTCGATCTTCGTCACGGTGACCGGGGTTCCCGGTGGCAACGACCCGCCGTCCGCGGTGCGTGCGCTCCACACCTCGCCGGCGAGCTTGACCCGCCCCTGGAGACCGTCGACGGTCGCGACGACGACGGCCGCGCGCCCGACGAGGGCCGCGGCGTTCGTCTCCGGCAGGTCGACGCGCTTCTCGAGCCGGCGCTTGAGCCAGGGCCGGAGCGTGAGCACGAGGACGACCGAGGTGAGCGCGGCGACGAGGATCTGGACGCCCACCGAGGCACCGAGCGCGTAGGCGATCGCCCCGGCGACCGCGCCGCCGGCGAACATGAGGAGGAAGAGGTCGAGCGAGATCATCTCGAGGATCCCGAGGAGGAGGGCTCCTCCGACCCACCAGAGCCACCCCATCGCCCGCACCTCCGTCGTCGTCGACCACCCCTGTCCGTCGATCCTATGTGATCGACCCGACAGGCAGGTGGGACGGCGACGTCCGCGCAGGGGCCCTGGCTCGTGCTGCTCGGCCGCCCGGTGCGCGCCGACCCCGGATCCGCCGCGCGCGGTCGCCCGGGTGCTGCCTCAGGCGGGGGCGGACGCGCCGGTGGCGTGCGCCGACCAGCGACCGTCGGCACGGTCGAGCCGCAGCGGCACGTCGAACGTG
The DNA here is from genome assembly GCA_023401045.1 of Actinomycetes bacterium. GTDB lineage: Bacteria > Actinomycetota > Actinomycetes > Actinomycetales > Cellulomonadaceae > Cellulomonas. The sequence goes on along the minus strand of JAEXEM010000392.1, from coordinate 4,589 downwards.
CCGGAGAGGTTCTCCGCGGTGAGGACCTCGTCGATGGGGCCGGACGCGAAGACCTTGCCCGCGCGCAGCAGCAGCAGGTGCGTGAAGCCCGGCGGGATCTCCTCGACGTGGTGCGTGACGAGGACGAGCGCGGGCGAGCGCCTGTCGCGCGCGAGCTCGGAGAGCGCGGCGACGAGCTCCTCGCGCCCGCCGAGGTCGAGCCCCGCGGCCGGCTCGTCGAGCAGGAGGAGCTCGGGGTCGCTCATGAGCGCCCGCGCGATCTGCACGCGCTTGCGCTCACCCTCGGACAGCGTGCCGAACCACCGGTCGGCGAGGTGGGCGACGCCGAACGCGGCGAGCAGGTCGGACGCGCGGGTCTCGTCGAGCTCCTCGTACGACTCGCGCCAGCGACCGGTGACGCCGTAGGCCGCGGTGAGGACGACGTCCCGCACGGTCTCGCCCGACGGGATGCGGTCCGCCAGGGCTGCGCTCGCGAGACCGATCCGGGGGCGGAGCTCGAAGACGTCCGTCGCGCCCAGCCGGGAGCCGAGCAGCGTCGCCGTCCCCGACGTCGGGTGCATCCGCCCGGAGGCCACCTGCAGCAGCGTCGTCTTGCCGGCGCCGTTGCGGCCCAGCACCACCCAGCGCTCGCCGTCGCGGACCTGCCACGACAGGTCCGCGAGGATCGTCGTCGTCCCCCGACGGATCGTCAGGTCCTGCAGGTCGAGCACGTCGGTCATGGGCACAGACCCTAGCCGCAGCGGCCGCCCCGACATGCCGAGGCCGGCCTCCCCGGGCCCCGTACGGGCCGACGTCACATCTCGATGCCGTACAGCGCCGACGAGTCGGACACCTCGTAGCCGAGCGACGCGTACAGGCCGTGGGCGCCCGAGGGGTTGGCGGTGTCGACGCCGATCTCGGCGTACTCCATGCCGTCACGGGCGTACGCCTGCATCGCGTGGACGAGGAGGGCGACGGCCAGACCGCGCCCGCGCCACGCCCGGCGCACGCCGAGCAGGTGGGTGTACCCGGACGTGAACCCGGCGACGGCCCAGTCCTCCTCGTAGCGGCACGAGACGACGTACCCGACGACGGCGTCCGCCTCGTCGAGGGCGAGGAAGGTCCAGCCCGGTGCGTGCTGGGCGTGGCCGGCGGCCCACTGCTCGGGCGTCCGCGGCTCGCTCCCCCAGTGGTCGGCGAACACCTCGTTGTGGGTGACGCGCAGCTCCTCGTCGCGCTCGGGCGTCCAGGGCACGACCCGCACGCCCGGCACGTCCGGCGCCGCGGGCAGCGTCACGCCGTCACCGGTGACGCGGCGGCGCATCTCGGCGTAGTAGCGCAGCGGCCGGTACCCGGCGGCGGAGTAGAGGCGGGCGACGTCCGGCGTCCGGTCGTCGACGTAGAGGCAGATGCGACCGGGCAGGTCCTTGCCGGAGGCCGCGAGGAGCTGGCGGGCACGGCCGGTCCCCCACCGGACGAGCTCGCGCCCGACGCCGCGCCCGCGCCACGCCGGCAGGACGCCACCGTGGACGAACACCCGCACGACGCGCTCGTCCCCCGGCGACGTCTGGGCCTGCATCCACGCCTGCGGGGCGCCGTCGGCGTCGAGACCGAGCACGGTGTCTCGGGACAGGTCGCGCCACGACGCCTCGAGCTCGGCGCGCACCTCGGCCTCGGTCGTGCGGTAGGGCATGCCGTCGGCCTCCTCGACGGCCTGGACGAGGCGCGTGAGGAGGGCGGCGTCCTCGACCACCAGTGGGCGCCACCGCAGGCCCGGGCCCGCGTCCGGCGGGGCGAGGACGGCGGGGGCGTCCGCACGCACGGCGATGGGAGCGGTGACCTCGGTGCTCATGACGGCAAGGCTCGCCGACGCGCGCGCGGCCGGTCCACCGATTACCTGCCACCCACCTGCCACGCACGTCGGGTGTCGACCGCGAGCCTCAGCGGCCGCGACAGGCGTCGACCCCGTACCTCACACCCGGTGTCGCGCTGCGTCAGGCGTCGATGCGGGACTGGTCGAGGGCGTGGGCGTTGGCGACGATGAAGTCCTTGCGCGGGGCGACGTCCGAGCCCATGAGCAGCTCGAAGACCTTCTCGACCTGCACCGCCGCCTCCTCGGCCTCGCCGATGCGGACGCGGCGCAGCGTGCGGTGGCGCGGGTCCATCGTCGTCTCGGCCAGCTGGTCGGCGTCCATCTCGCCGAGGCCCTTGTACCGCTGGATGTCGTCCCTGTACCGACGGCCCGAGCGCTGCAGCTTCTTCAACGTCGCGGCGAGCTCGGCCTCGGAGTACGTGTAGACGTACTCGTTCTTGCGCGACCCGGCGCCGATGACCTCGATGCGGTGCAGCGGCGGCACCGCGGCGTAGACCCGCCCGGCCTCGACGAGCGGGCGCATGTAGCGGAAGAAGAGCGTGAGCAGCAGCGTGCGGATGTGGGCGCCGTCGACGTCGGCGTCCGTCATGAGCACGATCTTCCCGTAGCGGGCGGCCTCGAGGTCGAACGTGCGACCCGACCCGGCACCGATGACCTGGATGATCGACGCGCACTCGGCGTTCTTCAGCATGTCGCCGACGGACGCCTTCTGGACGTTGAGGATCTTGCCGCGGATCGGCAGCAGCGCCTGGAAGTCCGAGCTGCGCGCGAGCTTCGCGGTGCCGAGGGCGCTGTCGCCCTCGACGATGAAGAGCTCCGAGCGCGACACGTCGTCGATGCGGCAGTCCGCGAGCTTGGCGGGCAGCGTCGAGGACTCGAGCGCGTTCTTGCGCCGCGAGATCTCCTTCTGCTTGCGGGCGGAGACCCGGGCCCGCATCTCGCCGACGACCTTGTCGAGCAGCAGCGCGGCCTGCGCCTTGTGCTCGCGCTTCGACGACTCGAGGACGGCCGTCAGCTCCTTCTCGAGCACCCGCGCGACGATCCCCCGCACCGGCCCGGTGCCGAGGACCTCCTTCGTCTGGCCCTCGAACTGCGGCTCGGCCAGCCGGACGGTGACGACGGCGGTGAGGCCGGCGAGCACGTCCTCCTTCTCGACGCGCTCGGTCGCGGAGTCCTTCGTCGAGATCTTCAGCCGACGGGCGTTCGCCGCGACCTGGGCCCGGACGGTCTTGAGCAGCCCGGCCTCGAAGCCGGCGAGGTGGGTCCCACCCTTGGGCGTCGCGATGATGTTGACGAAGCTGCGGACCTCGGTCGCGTACCCGGTGCCCCAGCGGACCGCGACGTCGACCTCGCAGGTGCGGGTGACCTCCTGCGGGGTCATGTGCCCGCGGTCGTCGAGCACGGGGACGGTCTCGGTGAAGGTGCCCTGCCCCTGCAGGTGCCACACGTCGGTCACGGGGGCGTCGGGCGCGAGGTGGTCGACGAAGTCGACGACACCGCCGGAGTGCAGGAAGGTCTCCTCGTGCGGGCCGTGCTCCCCCGGGGTCCCGGGCAGACCGCGCTCGTCGCGCACGGTGATCGCCAGGCCGGGCACGAGGAAGCTCGTCTGGCGGGCACGTGTGACGAGCTCGTCGTACGAGAACACCGCGCTCTTGGGGAAGATCTGCCGGTCGGCCCAGTACCGCACCCGCGTCCCGGTGACGGCCTTGGCGACCTTGCCCACGACGGCGAGCTCGGAGCCGGAGACGAACGGCTCGAACGGCGAGTCCGGGCCTCGGCCGTCGCGGTCGTCGAACGTGCCGGGCTCGCCACGGTGGAACGTCATCCGGTGGGTACGGCCGCCGCGGTCGACCTCGACGTCGAGGCGCGCCGACAGCGCGTTGACGACGGACGCGCCGACGCCGTGCAGACCGCCGGACGCGGCGTACGAGCCGCCGCCGAACTTGCCGCCCGCGTGAAGCTTGGTGAAGACGACCTCGACACCGGTGAGCCCGGTCTTCGGCTCGACGTCCACCGGGACGCCGCGGCCGTTGTCGCGGACCTCGACGGAGCTGTCGGCGTGGAGGACGACCTCGATGCGGTCGCCGTGGCCGGCGAGCGCCTCGTCGACGGAGTTGTCGATGATCTCCCAGAGGCAGTGCATGAGACCACGGCTGTCGGTGGTCCCGATGTACATGCCGGGCCGCTTGCGCACGGCCTCGAGGCCCTCGAGCACCGAGAGGTGCCGGGCGGTGTAGCCGGCCTGGGGCGAGGTCGTCGTCACGGCGCCGATGGTAACCGCGTCGGTCGTGAGCGCTGGTCGCGCCATGCCGCCGTCCGCAACATGACGGGCGTGTGACGCGGACGACCCGCTGCGTCACGAACGGGTGTCCTCCGGTCACGATTCTGTACGCAGAGAGCGAACCGAGGCCCCCCGGCGGCATGGCAACGGCCTGCGGATGGTTGTATGGAGACGTGACAGGGACGACGACCGAATCCACGACCCCGCTGACGGCTGCCGACCGCTGCGACCGCTGCGGCGCGCAGGCCTACGTCCGCGTCGTGCTGCCGGTCGGCGAGCTGCTGTTCTGCGCGCACCACGCACGCGAGCACGCACCCAAGTTCGCCGCCGTCGCGACGCACGTGCACGACGAGACCGACCGCCTGCACGCCGAGCACGGTGCCGGCGCCGGCGCCGCCCGCTGACCGATCGCGGTGCCGCTGAGGCGGGACCGCCACGACATCCCGAGGCCCGGAC
>JAEXEM010000360.1 GCA_023401045.1 Actinomycetes bacterium | reverse complement strand
GCCCTCGCCCCGGCCTGCGCCGCAGCCTCCTCCATCGCCGCGCGCACGGCCGTCCGCACGGCCGACGCCACCGCGTCCTGCGCGCGGTCCGCGTTGCGCCGCTGGAGGACGAGCAGGTCCTTGCCCTCGTCCACGACGCCCCCGCGGTCCCCGACGACGCGGAACGTCATCCGCAGGTGCGGCGGCAGCTTCTCCTCGTCGACGGCGTCCGGCGGCACCTCGACGTCCCGCAGCGCCCGCACCGCGCGGGCGAACATGTCCCGGAAGGACGGTGCCGCGTCGGCCGCCCGCAGGGTGTCCGCCCACGACGCGGCGTGCTCCTCGAGCCACGCGTCCACGGCCCGTGCGACGTCGGGTGCGGGCACGAGCTGCACGCGCACCGGCTTGGGCAGCGCGCGGATCGTCGCGGTGAGCAGCTCGGCGCGCATGCCGGGCACCATCCAGTCGAACCCCTCGGGCCGCACGCGCGGCAGCTGCGAGAGCGGGATGTGGACGGTGACGCCGTCGGCCTCGGTGCCCGGCTCGAACTGGTAGGTCAGCGGGAACGACAGGTCGCCCTGCGGCCAGCGCGAGGGGAACGCACGCTCGTCGATGTCCGCGGCGTCCTCGCCGACGAGCAGGTCCCGGGTGTACGAGAGCAGGTCGGGGTCGGCGCGGCGCGCGGTCTTCCACCACGTGTCGAAGTGGCGTGCGGAGACGACGTCGGCGGGGATCCGCGCGTCGTAGAAGTCGAACAGCGCGTCGTCGTCGACGACGAGGTCACGGCGGCGGGCGCGCGCCTCGAGGGCCTCGGCCTCGGCGAGGAGGCGGCGGTTCTCGTGGAAGAACTTGTGGTGCGTCGTCCACTCGCCCTGCACGAGCGCGTGCCGGATGAACAGCTCGCGGGCCTGCTCCGGGTCGACCTTGGCGAGCAGCACCCGCCGCTGCGCGACGACGGGCACGCCGAAGAGCATGACCTTCTCGTTGACCATCGCCGCGCCCTGGCGGGTCGACCACGCGGGCTCGGAGTACGTGCGCCTGACGAGGTGCGCAGCCGACTCCTCGACCCACGCCGGGTCGATGCGTGCGACGTCCCGCGCCCACAGCCGCGACGTCTCGACGAGCTCGGCGGCCATGACCCACGACGGGGGCCGTCGCGAGAGCCCGGACCCGGGGAAGATCGCGAACCGGGCACCACGGGCGCCGAGGTACTCGTTGCGGGCGCGCGCGTCGGGCTTGCGAGGCTTGCCGTCGCGACCCTTCGCGGGCACCCCGGCGGCGACGTCGGTGACGAGCTGCATGCCGATCTGCGAGAGCAGGCCGGGGAGCATCGCCCGGTGGATCGCGTCGCCGTCCCACGTCCAGCGGGTCTGGACGGCGTCGGGGCGCGTCTCGTCGACCGCCTGCTGCGTCGGTGCGCCGGTGGGGGTGTGCCGGCCCCCGTCGCGCCGTCCGTCACGGCCGTGCCCGGCGGCCGCGGGCACCGCGTCGGACGTCGGCGTCGGGGCGCCCTTGGCGGGGATGTCGAGGTCCTTGGCCATCTGCCGCAGCTGCGCGACGACGTCCTGCCACTCGCGGACCCGCAGGTAGTGCAGGTGCTCGGCCTTGCACAGCCGCCGGAACGCCGAGCCGGACAGCTCGCGCTGCCGGTCGCGCAGGTACGTCCACAGGTTGAGGTAGCTGAGCAGGTCCGACGACGGGTCGGCGAAGCGCCGGTGCAGCGCGTCGGCGGTCTCGCGGGACTCGGCGGGCCGTTCGCGCGGGTCCTGGATGGACAGCGCCGCGACGACGACGAGCACCTCGCGCGCGACGCCCCGCCGCCCGGCCTCGACGACCATGCGTGCCAGGCGGGGGTCGATGGGCAGGCGGGCCAGCGCCCGGCCGGTCTCGGTGAGGCGCGCACGGCCGCCGTGCACGTCGAGCGCCCCGAGCTCGGTGAGGAGCGCGACGCCGTCGCGCACCGACCGTACGTCCGGCGGGTCGACGAACGGGAAGTCGACGACCTCCTCGGGGGAGGCCACGACCCCGACGGCGATCATCTGGAGGATGACGGAGGCCAGCGAGGTGCGGAGGATCTCCGGCTCGGTGTACTCCGGCCGGGACTCGAAGTCCTCCTGCGAGTACAGGCGGATCGCGATGCCCGGCGCGACACGTCCCGAGCGGCCCGAGCGCTGGTTCGCCGACGCCTGCGAGACCGGCTCGATCGGCAGGCGCTGCACCTTCGTCGCCTTCGAGAACCGCGAGATGCGCGCGGTCCCCGGGTCGACGACGTACCGCACGCCCGGCACGGTGAGCGAGGTCTCGGCGACGTTCGTCGCGAGGATGACGCGGCGCTTCGTGTGCGGCTCGAAGACGCGGCGCTGCTCGGCGGCGGACAGCCGCGCGTACAGCGGGACCACCTCGACCCCGTGCGGGTGCGCCGGGTCGGTGATCCGCGGGCCGAGGGAGCCGCGTAGCGCGTCCTCCGCGTCGCGGATCTCCCGCTCGCCGGAGAGGAAGACGAGGACGTCGCCCGGGCCGGCGGCCATGAGCTCGTCGACGGCCTCGGTGATGCCGGTGACCATGTCGCGGTCCGGGCCGTCGTCGGGGGACAGCGGCTGGTACCGGATCTCGACCGGGTAGGTCCGGCCGCTCACCTCGACGACCGGTGCGGGCACGCCGTCCGGGTGCTCGGCGGTGGGGCGACCCGCGAAGTGCCGGGCGAACCGGTCGGAGTCGATCGTCGCCGACGTGATGACGAGCTTGAGGTCCGGGCGCTGCGGCAGCAGCCGCGTGAGGTACCCGAGGATGAAGTCGATGTTGAGGCTGCGCTCGTGCGCCTCGTCGATGATGAGCGTGTCGTACATCCGCAGCATCGGGTCGCGCTGGATCTGCGCGAGCAGGATGCCGTCCGTCATCACCTTGACGAGCGTCGAGTCCGACGACTCGTCGGTGAATCGCACCTGGTAGCCGACGACCCCGCCGAGCGGCACCCCGAGCTCGTCGGCGATGCGCTCCGCGACCGTCCGCGCCGCGATCCGCCGCGGCTGCGTGTGACCGATCTGACCCGCCCGGCCCCGGCCCAGCTCGAGCGCGATCTTCGGGATCTGCGTCGTCTTGCCCGACCCGGTCTCACCGGCGACGACGACGACCTGGTGGTCGCGCAGCGCCGCCGCGATCTCCTCGCGACGGGCCGAGACGGGCAGCTGCTCGGGGTAGACGATCTTCGGCAGCACGACCTGCGCGCGGGCCTCGGCGACGCGGGCGAGGTGGGCGTCGTCGCGGCGGGCCCGGCGCTCGCGGTCACCGCGCTCCCCGGTGCGACGTCCGCGGTGCTCGCCCCGCTCCCCGGTGCGACGTCCGCGGTGCTCGCC
>JAEXEM010000288.1 GCA_023401045.1 Actinomycetes bacterium | reverse complement strand
GCCGGGGACGGCACGCCGCGCGGCGCGCGGGCGGGCGGGCCGGTGGGCTCACGGCGAGGGGGCGCGGATCGGTCACGTGCCGATCCTCGCAGGGCCCGACGCCGCGCGGGAGAGGGGCGTGGGACCTCACACCGGCCGCCGGGGACGTGTGCGCGGAACGTTCGCGGCGGGTTACCGAGGTGCGTGCACCGGCGAAACACGCGCTTCCTAGCGTCGACGACGACGCCGGCACGACCCGCGGCGACGCCCGCCGGGACCATCCGGCCCGGCCCGACGCCCGACCCGCGCGACGCGCGGCCCGACGCCCGGAGGCACGCGTGACCCAGACCCCGACACCTCCCGCACCCGTCGCCGGTGCCACCACCGCACCGGCGCCCACCCTCGACCCCGGGCCCGGCGGGGTCGTCCTCACCCCGCCCGGGACGACGCCGGTGCTCGTCCGCCGTCCGGGCCGGTGGCTGCGCGGGTGGGACCCGGAGGCGCCCGAGCAGTGGGCCGCCACCGGGCGGGCGCTCGCACGGCGCAACCTCGGCCTGTCCGTGCTCGCCGAGTTCCTCGGCTTCGCGGTGTGGGCGCTGTGGAGCATCGTCGTGCCGCAGCTGCCGGCGGCGGGCTTCGCGCTCACGGCCGACCAGATGTTCTGGCTCATCGCGCTGCCCTCCCTCGTCGGCGCGACGCTGCGCATCCCCTACACGTTCGCCGTGCCGGTGTTCGGCGGGCGCAACTGGACGGTCGTCTCCGCCCTGCTGCTGCTCGTGCCGGCCGGTGCGCTCGCCTGGGCCGTGCAGCGTCCCGACCTGCCGTTCGGCGTGCTGCTCGCGGTGGCGGCGCTCGCCGGGGTCGGCGGCGGGAACTTCGCCTCGTCGATGGCGAACATCTCGTTCTTCTACCCGGAGCGCGAGAAGGGGCGCGCCCTCGGCCTCAACGCCGCCGGCGGCAACATCGGGACGGCCGCGGTCCAGCTCGCGGTGCCGCTCGTCATCGTCGGGGCGGCCGGCGTGCAGCTCGAGCGCGCCGGTCTCATGTTCCTGCCGCTCGCGGTCCTCGCCGCGGTCCTCGCGTGGCGGTTCATGGACAACGTCGAGGACGCCGCCGCCGACCCGCGCGCGTACGGTGCGGCCGCGCGGCAGCGGCACACGTGGATCATCTCGTTCGTCTACATCGGCACGTTCGGTTCGTTCATCGGGTTCTCCGGCGCCTTCCCGACGCTGCTGCGCACGCAGTTCCCCGATGTCACGCTGTCGATCGCGTTCCTCGGCGCGCTCGTCGGCTCGGTCGCCCGGCCCGCGGGCGGGGCGCTCGCGGACCGCCTCGGCGGGGCACGCGTGACGGTCGCGGCGTTCGGTGTCATGGCGGCCGGCACCGTCGGGGCGGTGCTCGCGCTGCGGGCCGGGTCGTTCGCGCTCTTCTTCGGCTCCTTCCTCCTGCTGTTCCTCGCGACCGGCGCCGGCAACGGGTCGGTCTACCGGATGATCCCGGCGGTCTTCCGCCACGGCGCCACGGACCCCGGCGACCGGGTGCGGCGGGCCCGCGTCGCGGCGGGGTGCATCGGCATCGCGGGCGCCGTCGGTGCCGTCGGCGGGTTCCTCATCCCGCGCGGCTTCGCGGTCTCGACGACCGCGACCGGCGGGATCGAGGCCGCGCTGTGGGTGGTCGTCGCGATGTACGCCGTCATGGCGGCCACGACGTGGGCCGTCTACGGCCGCCGGGGCTCGGCGTTCGGCACGACGCTCATCTGATGACCGCGACGACGACGGCGCCGGACGGGCGCACCGTGACGACCCAGGTCGCCACGGTGTGCTCGTACTGCGGGGTGGGATGCGGGATCGTCCTCGACGTCGCCGACGGCGTGGTGCGTCGTGCGACGGGGGACCGGTCGCACCCGTCGAACGCGGGGCGGCTGTGCACCAAGGGCGCGACGAGCGCCACGGTCCTGCAGGCGGGCGGCCGGCTGACGACCGCGCTCGAGCGGCCGGAGCGCGGCGCCCCGCCGCAGCCCGTCGACGTCGACGACGCGATCGCGACGGTCGCGCGCCGGCTGCGGGAGGTCGTCGACCGGGACGGCCCGGACGCGGTCGCGCTCTACGTCTCGGGCCAGCTGAGCATCGAGGCGCAGTACCTCGCGACGAAGCTCGCCAAGGGGTACCTGCGCACGCGGTACCTCGAGTCGAACTCCCGGCTGTGCATGGCGAGCGCCGGCACCGGGTACAAGCTGTCGCTCGGCGCGGACGGCCCGCCCGGGTCGTACGACGACCTCGACCACGCCGACGTCGTCCTGCTCGTCGGGTCGAACATGGCCGACTGCCACCCCGTGCTCTTCCTGCGGCTGCTCGACCGCCTCAAGGCGGGCGCACGGCTCGTCGTCGTCGACCCGCGCCGCACCGCCACCGCCGAGAAGGCGGACGTCTTCCTCCAGGTGCGGCCGGGCACGGACATCGCCCTGCTCAACGGGCTGCTCCACCTGCTGGTCGAGGCCGGTGCCGTCGACGAGGAGTTCGTCGCGGAGCACACCGAGGGCTGGGAGGCGATGCCCGCGCTGCTCGCGCAGTACCCGCCGGACGTCGTCGAGGCGATCACCGGGGTCCCCGAGGCGGACCTGCGGGCGACCGCCGGTCTCATCGCGGGCGCCGAGCGGTGGGTGTCCTGCTGGACGATGGGTCTCAACCAGTCGACGCACGGCACGTGGAGCACGAACGCGCTGGTCAACCTGCACCTCGCGACCGGGGCCATCTGCCGCCGCGGCAGCGGGCCGTTCTCGCTCACCGGCCAGCCGAACGCCATGGGCGGCCGGGAGATGGGCTACATGGGCCCCGGTCTGCCGGGCCAGCGCAGCGTGCTCGACCCCGACGACCGCGCCTTCGTCGAGGACCTCTGGCAGGTGCCGCGCGGCACCATCCGGTCCGACCCGCCCGGCACCGGGACGGTCGACATGTTCCGGCGCATGGCGGACGGCGAGATCCGGGCGTGCTGGGTGGTGTGCACCAACCCTGTCGCGTCCGTCGCCAACCGCCGCACCGTCATCGAGGGGCTCGAGCGCGCCGAGCTCGTCGTCACGCAGGACGTCTTCACCGACACCGAGACGAACGCGTACGCCGACGTCGTGCTCCCGGCCGCCATGTGGTCGGAGGCGGACGGTGTCATGGTGAGCTCCGAGCGGACGATGACCCTCGCCCGCCGGGCGCTGCAGCCACCGGGCCAGGCGCTGCCCGACTGGCTGCTCATCGCGCGGGTCGCCACCGCCATGGGGTACGACGGGTTCGGGTACGCCTCGGCGGAGGAGGTGTTCGCCGAGCTCTCGCGCGCGAGCAACCCCCGCACCGGCTACGACCTGCGCGGGGTCAGCCACGAGCGGCTGCGGCGCGAGCCCGTCCAGTGGCCGTGCTCCGGACCGGACGCGCCGGCCCGCAACCCGGTCCGGTACCTCAACGACGGCGAGCACCAGCCGCTGCTCGTCCGCCCGGACGGGACCCGGCCACGGCTCGTGTTCCCGACCCCGAGCGGCCGCGCGGTGTTCCACGCCCGCCCGCACGCCGACCCGGCCGAGACGCCGGACGACGACCACCCGTTCTGGCTGACGACCGGGCGCGTGCAGCACCAGTGGCACACGATGACGAAGACCGGGAAGGTCCCGGCCCTCAACCGGCTCGAGCCCGGACCCTTCGTCGAGGTGCACCCGGACGACGCCGCCCGCCTCGGGGTGGTCGACGGCGCAGCCGTCGAGGTCGCGTCCCGCCGCGGGCGGGCCGTGCTGCCGGTCGTCGTCACCGACCGGGTCCCGACCGGCACCTGCTTCGCACCGTTCCACTGGAACGACGTGTTCGGCGAGTACCTCGCCGTCAACGCCGTGACGAACGACGCCGTCGACCCGCTGTCCTTCCAGCCCGAGCTCAAGGCGTGCGCCGTCGCGCTCACGCCCGTGCCGACCGCGGCCGGGACGACGCGGTCCGAGGCCGCCGACGTCGGCGCCGACGTCGCCGGAC
>JAEXEM010000255.1 GCA_023401045.1 Actinomycetes bacterium | reverse complement strand
GTCGTGCTCCGTCGGGACCCCCGCGGCCGCGGCCGCTCCGGCCGCCCGCGCGGTGGCGAGCAGCTGAGGGGTCGGGACGGAGGAGTGCGAGACGACGCCCGGGTGGGTGCCCTCGATCTCCCACGTGAACGGTGCGAAGGCGTCGTCCGGGTCACGCCAGTGCGGCTTGCGTGCCGCGTAGATGAGCAGCGGGATGACGACGAACACGATCGTCAGGCCGATGAGGAACCCGACGTACACGGCCGGGGACCCGGTCGACACCTGGCTCGGCGGGAAGAAGCTGAAGAAGAACGCCAGGGCCGAGGCGATGAACCCGGCACCGCCGATGATCCACATGCCGACGTCACCACCGGGCAGCTTGTACGGCCGCGGCCGGTTCGGCTGGCTGTACCGCAGGTAGATCGCGGCGGCGAACATCAGCAGGTACATGACGAGGTAGAGGATCGACGTCAGCTGGCTGAGGATCTGGTAGGCCGACTGCACGGACGGCAGCAGCACGAACGCGCCGGACAGGACCGTGACGATGACGGCCTGCGCGAGCAGGATGTGCGTGGCCATGCCGTGGCGGTTGGTCACCTGCCAGAAGCGCGGCATGTAGCCGGCCTTGGCGACGCTCAGCAGACCGCTCGACGGCCCGGACACCCAGGTGACGACGCCCGCGAACACGCCGATGGCCAGCGCCACCGCCATGACCGGCGCTGCCCACTCGATCCCCGCCCACCGGAACACGTCGGTGTACGTCGTCAGCAGGCTCTGGGTGAGGTTGATCTCCGACTGGGGCACGACGAACGCGATGGCCAGCGTGCCGAGCACGAAGATGAGCACGGTCCCCAGCGCCGCGATGAGGATGGCGATCGGGTAGTTGCGCGAGGGGTTCTTCACGTCCTTCACGTGGATCGCGTTCATCTCCATGCCCGCGTAGAACAGGAAGATGCTCGCGGCGAGCACGACGGTCGAGAACCCGTTGAAGTCAGGGATGAGCTCACCCCAGCCCAGCGTGATCTGCGGCGTGTTGCCGGCGAAGACGTAGGCGAACCCGAGGACGATGAGGATCGCGGCCGGGATGACCGTGCCGATCATGCCGCCCCACTTCGCCACGCGGGAGAACGCCGCGGCGCCGCGCATGGCGACGAACGTCGCGAGCCAGTAGACGACGAGCACGACGGCGAGGATGTACGCCCGGTTCGACGACAGCCGCTCGGCGAACGTCGTGTTGTCGTCGGTGTACGCCAGGGCCGTCGCGCCGAAGGTCAGCGCGGTGGGGAACCACACGCTCACCTCGATGAACAGCATGAACATCGCGACGAAGGCCCACCGTGGACCGAACGCCTCCCCGACCCAGCGGAAGACGCCGCCGCGCTCGGGCCACGCCGTGGCCATCTCGGCAGCGACCAGCGAGACCGGGATGAGGAAGAAGACCGCCGCGAAGACGTAGTAGAAGATCGAGCTCAGACCGTACTCCGCCTCGGCCGGCAGCCCTCGGAGGCTGACGACGGCGACGATGTTGAGCATCGCGAGGCCGAAGATCGAGATCCCGGCCTTCTTCGCGACGGAGGACGTCCGTGCCTGGCTGGTAGGTGGCGACGTCATGGGTGCTCCTCGGGACGGCCCCGGACGGGGCTCGTGGAGACAGGACCAGTGAGGTTCCTGGTGCAGGACCCGGCCGCGCAGGCCGGGCGTGGCGCCGAAGCGCTGAGGACGCCAGGGGAGGGCACCGACGGTGTGAGCGTCAGATCTGCGGCCCTCGCGGCGCGCTGTTGCGCCGTCGTGGGGGTCGTCTCCCTCACAGGTTACGTCCAGGGCTCCCGAGCGACAGCGGGAGCCGGCTGTGGCGGTCGTCACGAACGTCCGTGGACGTCCCCGCGCGACGGTTCCGGGGCACCGGATTAGCCTGGATCCATCCCCCCGCCCGAACCGGGCGGCTCCCCCGCGTAGTTCGCGCCGACGGCGCAGACGCCGACGACGTTCGTCAGGACGCCCGGGAGCCCTCCCGGGCAGGAGGAGGTCGGACATGTCGATCAACGAGAGCCTCAACGAGACGGTGAGCGCGCAGGAGCCGGTGTTCGCCCGGCCCGGCGAGGGGACGGTGTCCTCGCGCACGTCCATCGAGCAGGAGTCGATGCTCCCGGAGACGGCCTACCAGATCGTCCACGACGAGACGATGCTCGACGGGAACGCGCGCCTCAACCTCGCGACGTTCGTCGGCACGTGGATGGACGAGCACGCGATGAAGCTCTACACGGACTCGTTCCAGAAGAACATGATCGACAAGGACGAGTACCCGCAGACGGCCGCCATCGAGAAGACGTGCTGGACGATGATCGCGGACCTGTGGAACGCCCCTGACGTCGAGCGGGCCATCGGCTGCTCGACGATCGGCTCGTCCGAGGCGTGCATGCTCGGCGGCCTCGCGCTCAAGCGCCGCTGGCAGGAGGCGCGCCGCGCCGCCGGGAAGCCCACGGACCGCCCGAACCTCGTCATGAGCTCGACCGTGCAGGTCTGCTGGGACAAGTTCTGCAACTACTTCGACGTCGAGGCCCGGCAGGTGCCCATCAGCGAGGAGCACAAGGCCTTCGACGGGTACGACCTGGAGAAGTACGTCGACGAGAACACCATCGGCGTCGTCGCCATCATGGGCGTCACCTACACCGGCATCTACGACCCGGTGAAGACCCTCGCGGCGAAGCTCGACGAGATCCAGGCCTCGACCGGGCTCGACATCCCGATCCACGTCGACGCCGCGTCCGGCGGGATGGTCGCCCCGTTCCTCCAGCCCGACCTCGAGTGGGACTTCCGCCTCGAGCGGGTGCACTCGATCTCGGTCTCGGGCCACAAGTACGGGCTCGTGTACCCGGGCATCGGCTGGGTCGTGTGGCGTGACAAGGAGTACCTGCCGGACTCGCTCGTCTTCTACGTCAGCTACCTCGGCGGGGACATGCCGACGTTCGCGCTCAACTTCTCGCGCCCGGGGGCCCAGGTGCTCCTGCAGTACTACCTCTTCCTGCGGCTCGGGCGGCAGGGGTACACCGACGTGCAGAAGGCGGCGCAGCAGGTCGCGCTGTACCTGTCGAAGGGCATCTCGGAGCTCGGGCCGTTCGAGCTGTGGAACGACGGCAGCGACATCCCGGTCTTCGCGTGGCGCCTGAAGAAGGGCTACACCGACAAGTGGAACCTCTACGACCTGCAGGACCGGCTGCGCACCCGCGGCTGGCTCGTGCCGGCGTACCCGCTGCCGGCCGACCTCGAGGACGTCACGGTGCAGCGCATCGTCGTCCGCAACGGTCTGAGCATGGACATGGCCGAGCTGCTGCTGCAGGACATCCGCACGCAGGTCGAGTACCTCGACGGCCTCGACGGGCCGCTGCCCCACGAGGACCAGCACTCGGCGTTCCACCACTGAGCCGGTCCGCCGCGCGCGACGCGACGCCGGCCGGTGTCGGGGCGGCCGGCGTCAGCGTCGCCCGGTGCCGATGTCGGC
>JAEXEM010000233.1 GCA_023401045.1 Actinomycetes bacterium | reverse complement strand
GGCCCACGTCGACCCCTGGGCGGGGGCGTCCTGGACGGGTGCCTCGGCGGGCAGGGCGTCGCGGGTGCGGAACCCGGAGAACAGGCCGGCACGCGCGGCCGGGTCCGCCGGTGCGGCACCCGTCGAGACCGGGGGCAGCGGCTCCTCGGGGACGGCGGGCGCGGACGAGCGCGAGCGCGTCGGCAGACCGGTGGACAGCGGTGTGGCCACGACGGCAGGCGTCCACCCGCCGGCGTCGTCCGAGAGCTCGGGCGACAGCGTGGCCGACGGCGCGACGGGCAGGACGATGTTGTCCTCGTCGAAGGTCTTGCGGGAGCGCGAGGGCAGCGGGTTCGCGCCGCCGCCGAGCGCGGGCACCGGGATCGGCCGGTCGTCGTCGGCCGTGGGCGCGCCCGGGGCCGCAGGGGCGGCCGCGGCCTCGTCGCCACGGCGACGACGCGGCAGACCGAGCGACGTCTGGCCGTCGGTGAGCCCGGCGAGGTCGACCTCGCGGACCTCGGGCGCCGCCACGTGCGGCGTGGGCGCGGAGACCGGGGCGCTCGCGGGCGGCAGGGACCCGTAGCCGGCGACCTCGTTGGCGGAGAACAGCGTGCTGGGGAACTGCACGACGGCCTCGGTGCCGGTCCCGCCGGCGCGCTTGCGCAGCTGGACCTCGGCGCCGAGGCGCTGGGCGAGGCGGCCGACGACGAAGAGGCCGAGGCGCTGGGCTCCGAGCGCGTCGCTCGCGGAGACCGAGACGATCTTGCGGTTCGCGGCCTCGACCTCGGCGTCCGTCATGCCGAGGCCCTGGTCCGCGATGCGCACGACGACCGACCCGCCGACGATGCCCGTCGACACGACGACCGGCGTCTCCGGCTCGGAGAACACCGTCGCGTTCTCGAGCAGCTCGGCGATGAGGTGGGCGGCGGAGAGCGCGTTGAAGCCGAGCATGTGCGGGTCGACCTGGAGGTCGAGCTCGACGCGGTCGTACTGCTCGATCTCGGACGAGGCGGTCCGGATGACGTCGGACAGCGGCATGGCGTCGCGCAGACGACGGCCCGAGTCGATGCCGGCGAGCACGAGGAGGGACTCCGCGTTACGACGCATCCGGGTGGCGAGGTGGTCGAGGCGGAAGAGGTTCGCCAGCGTGCCGGGGTCCTCCTCGGCGCGCTCGAGGGAGTCGATGAACGACAGCTGCCGGTTGAGGAGGACCTGGTCGCGACGGGCGACGTTGACGAACATCTCGGCGATGGAGCCACGCAGCGCGGCCTGCTCCTGGGCGACCTGGACGGTCGTGGCGTTGACGGCGTTGAACGCCTGGGCCAGACGGCCGACCTCGTCGCTCGACCGCACGGGGATGGGGGCGAGGGTGATCTCGGGCCCCTCACCCGGCGTGGCCACCTGCTCGACGAGGCGGGGCAGCTGCTCGCGGACGTCGGCGGCGGCGCTGGTGAGGCGACGCAGCGGGACGACGATGGAGCGGGCGACGGTGATGGCGAGGAGGAACGAGACGGCGAGGGCCGCGAGGGCGAGCGCGATGGTGATGAGTGCCGTGTCACGAGCGGCCTGGGCGCCCTGCGCGGCCTGCTCACGGGCGGCGTCGATGACACCGCCGCTCACCTGCGACAGCGAGTCGAGCTGGCGGGTCGTCTCGGCGGTCCACTGCGCCGGGTCGCGCTGCGAGATCGCCTCGACGGTGCCGGTGCCGAGGACGGCCCGGAAGGACAGCAGCTGGGTCGACGGGTCGCCGGCGCTCAGCGCGACGCCCTCGAGCTCGAGCGACGCGACCGCGGCGCGTGCCCGCTCACGGGCGAGCTCGACGGCCGACGACGTGGCCGAGAAGGTGCGGCCGGCCGTCGGGCTGTCGGCCTGGGCGGCGAAGAGCTCGGCGCCCTGGACGTACTGGACGATGATCGAGTCGACGAGGCGGGAGACCTCGAGGTTCGCCGTGACGTAGGACGCCAGCTCACGGTCGCGCAGCGCGTTGGCGACACCCTCGATGACGCGGTGCTGGCCGTCGACGATGTCGGAGAAGGCGTTGCCGACGATGACCTGCTGGGCACCGGTGTCGACGCGCTCGCGCAGCTGGACGAGCTTCGTGCTGTACGCGGTCTGCTGGCGGCGGAAGTCACGGACGACCGCGTCCGGGAAGTAGGCGACCTCGACGGCGCCCGTGTACTCCCGCGCGTCGTCCAGGGCACGGTCGGTGACCCGCCGCGCCTCGTCGATCTGCTCCTGCGTCCCGCCGGTGAGGGAGGTGATGCGCTCCTGCTGGAACGCGGCCGTCACGGGGGCCATCGCCTCGAGCGCCTGGACGAACCCCTGCGTCGCCCGTGCGTAGCGCAGGTCCTGGAGGGCGTTGTTCGAGATGTAGGCGCCCGCGCCGACGAGGACGAGCATGGGCACGGCGAGGACCGCCAAGACCTTGGCGCGGATTCCGAGCCGTCGCAGCATGTCGATCCTTTCCCTTCGCCCGACGTCGGACGCATGCGGGGTACCCGTCCGCGTCAGGCGCCCAGCCACCCCGGTGACTGTCGTCCTGTCCGTATCGGTACCTGGACGCGGGACCATTAGCCCGCCGCCAGAGTTTGCCACGGCTTCACGTCCTGCCGATACGGGACGAAAGCGCCTGATCCGGGCACCGCCCCACGGGGCGTCCCCGTGCCGGCCGTCACCCGACCGCCTAGCGTGTGCGCCGTGCGAGCCGTCGTCGTCACCACCGCCGGACCGCCCGACGTGCTGCGCGTCGAGGACGCGCCGGCCCCGGCGCCCGGCCCCGGCGAGGTGCTCGTCGACGTCGCCGCGGCCGGGGTCAACCGCGCTGACCTGCTGCAACGCCAGGGCGCGTACCCACCTCCGCCGGGTGCACCTGCATGGCCCGGTCTGGAGGTCTCCGGCACGGTGGTGGCCGTGGGACCCGACGGCCCGGGCCCGTCGCCGGGCCGCCGCGCGCCGCGTCCGGGTGACGAGGTCGTCGCGCTGCTGGCCGGCGGCGGTTACGCCGAACGGGTGATCGCCCCGGCCGGGCTCGTCCTCCCGGTCCCGGAGGGCGTCGCGACCGTGGACGCCGCTGCCCTCCCGGAGGCGGCCGCCACCGTGTGGTCGAACCTGCGCGCCGCACGCCTGGCCCCCGGTGAGACGCTGCTCGTCCACGGCGGCTCGGGCGGGGTCGGCTCGTTCGCGGTCCGGCTCGCGCACGCGCTCGGGCACCGGGTCGTCGCGACCGCGGGCGGGCCGGAGCGCTGCGCGCGGGTGCGGGAGCTCGGTGCCGACGTCGTCGTCGACCACCGCTCCGAGGACGTCCGGACCGCCGTGCTCGACGCGACGGGAGGCCGTGGTGTCGACGTCGTCCTCGACGTTCTCGGCGGCGGTGCGCTCGGCACGAACGTGCGGCTGCTCGCCGAGGGCGGGCGGCTCGTCGTCATCGGCCTGCAGCAGGGGCGCCGTGGCGAGCTCGACCTGCCGGCGCTCATGTCCCGGCGGGGCTCGGTCGTCGCGACGACGCTGCGCGACCGCCCTGCGGCCGACAAGGAGCGGATCATGGCGGAGGTCGGCGAGCACGTGTGGCCGCTCGTGGCCGCGGGCCGGGTCGCCCCGGTGGTCCACGCCCGGCTGCCGCTCGCGCGGGCCGCGGACGCGCACCGGCTCATGGAGTCCGGCGAGGTCTTCGGCAAGGTCCTCCTGCTCCCCTGACCGGGTGCGCGGACGACGGCGTCAGCCGAGGAGACCCTCGGCGAGCGCGACCGCCGGCGCGGGTGCGAGCGGCAGCCTCGGCAGGAGCGTGGCCTGCACCGCGTGGTAGACGTCCGGCTTGCCCGCCCACACCGTGCGCGACACCCGGCCGTCCGGGCCGAGCTCGTGCCACCACGAGCCGCGCTCGCGGTCGAGGACGTGCTCGGCGACGTAGTCCCACCACTGCTCGTACAGCGCCGCGTACCGCTCCTCGCCGGTGGCGCGGTGCAGCGCTGCCGCGGCGAGGACCGCCTCGGCGACGACCCAGTGCATCCGCTCGCGCACGACGGGCCGGCCGTCGTGGTCGACCGTGTAGACGAAGCCCGGCGCCCCGTCGACGGCCCAGCCGTCACGGACCGCGGCGGCGACGAGCGCGACGGCGTCCTCGAGCAGCCAACCCGGTGCGTCGTCCCCGCGCGCCTGCAGCGCCGCCCGGGCGTGCAGCGCCAGGCGGGCCCACTCGCACCAGTGGCCGACGGTCGCGCCGTACGGCCGGAACGGGTGCGCCGGGGCGCCGGCGTTGTACCCGAGGTCCGGCACCCAGGAGGCGCCGAGGTGCTCGGGGAGACGCCAGCCGTGCTCGCGGGCCAGGCCGTGGACGACGCGTGTGAGGACCCGCACCGCGCGGTCGAGCCAGCGCCGGTCCCCGGTGACGTCGGCGGCGGCGAGGTACGCCTCGACGGTGTGCATGTTCGCGTTGACGCCGCGGTACGGGTCGAGGCGCGTGAACGTCCGGTCCCACTCCTCGACGACCATGCCCGCGTCGTCGTCCCAGAACCGCTCCTCCTGGACGGCGAGCGCGGCGTCGAGCAGCTCGCGGGCACCGGGCCGGCCGGCGGCGGCGGCGCTCGACGCCGCGAGGACGACGAACGCGTGCGGGTACGCCTCTTTGGCGGTGACGAGCGGCGTGCCGTCCGGGGCGACCTGGGCGAACCAGCCGCCGTGCTCGTCGTCGTGGAAGGCACCGGTGAGGGCGGCGAGGCCGTGGTCGACGAGCGGCGCGGACCCGGGCCGGCCGGCGAGGTGCGCGAGCGCGTAGACGTGCGTCATGCGGCAGGTGATCCACAGCTCGAGCGGCCCGTCGGTGGGACGTCCGGCGTCGTCGAGACGCGCGAACCCGCCGTCGGGCAGCCGCGACGCACGCCCGAAGTCCCACAGCCGGTCGCTCTCGCCCTCGAGCCAGCGGTGGTGCGCCGGGGTGCTCAGCCACGCCATGCGCCGAGCGTAGCGGCGGGTCACCGAGGGGCGCCCACGACCGGCTGCGGGGGTCGGACGCCTCGGGGATGATGGCTCGATGAGCGAGGACGACCGGACGACGGGCCCGGCGACCGGCGACGAGAGCCGCGGCGTCGTCGTGCAGGGCGGGCACGAGCAGGGCGAGCACGAGCAGGGCGGGACGGAGGACCGCACGGAGGACCTCGGAGGGCTCGTCGAGCAGCCTGCGAAGGTCATGCGGATCGGCACGATGATCAAGCAGCTCCTCGACGAGGTGCGCTCGGCGCCGCTCGACGAGGCGGCCCGCACCCACCTGGCGGAGGTGCACGAGCGCTCGCTGCGCGAGCTGGAGGACGGCCTCTCCCCCGAGCTCGTCGAGGAGCTGCACCGCATCACGCTGCCCCTCTCGGAGGACGCGACCCCGACGGACGCCGAGCTGCGCGTCGCGCAGGCCCAGCTCGTCGGGTGGCTCGAAGGCCTCTTCCACGGCATCCAGACGGCGCTCGTCGCGCAGCAGATGGCCGCGCAGGCGCAGCTCACGCAGATGCGCCGCGGGCTGCCGCCGGGCACGGCCCCGATGGGCCCGGGCGGGCCCTTCGTCGTCCCGGTCGCCCGTGACCAGCCCGGGGAGGACCGCCCGCCGACAGGTCAGTACCTCTAGCAGCGCACCCCCGGCGGGCGCACCACCCGGCAGGTCACGTCCGAGGGCCGCAGCTCAGGGCGTCGGCGCGCCCTCCGGCGGGGGCACCGGACCGGCCGTACCCGCGTCCACGGCGTCCGTCCCCGCGGTGTCGGAGGCTGCCCCGCCGCCGGTGAGCGCGATGGCCCCCGACACGAGGACGAGCCCGACGACCTCGAGGCCGTGCGGCCACTGGCGCAGCGCGACCGCCCCGACCACCGCCGCGGTGGCGGGCAGCAGCGCGAGCAGCACGGAGAACGTCGCCGCGCTCACCCGCCGCAGCACGACCTGCTCGAGCACGTAGGGCACGACCGACGAGCACAGCGCGATCGCGACGACGAGGAGCGCGAGCCGCGGGCTGCCGAGCACCGGGCCGGCACCGGCGCCGAGCGGCGAGAGCACGAC
>JAEXEM010000289.1 GCA_023401045.1 Actinomycetes bacterium | reverse complement strand
GGGCCGGGCCGTGGGCTCAGCGCGCCGCCGGGGCGGCGGCGGCGAACGCCGGCCGCGGGCCGGGCGGGTCCGAGACCATCGAGAACTGCACGACGCGGTCGGCGAGCTCGGGCGCGTACGTGGCGATGACCTGCCGCACCCGCACCGAGGCGGGTGCGCCGAGCTGCTCGTACGTCTCGAGGAAGAGGTCGCGCGCCCGGTCCCGGGGCCAGTCGGCGGGCAGCAGCCGGCGCGGCAGGTCCGGGTCGACGCCGGGGAAGGCCCGCCAGGCGTCCATGAGCTGGGTGCGCTTGACGAGCGCGTCGACCGGGGAGATCGCGCCCTTGCTCAGCGCCGCGTACGTCGGCTCCCACGTGTCGACGAAGCCCTGGTAGAGCTCGGCGAGGCCGTCGAGGTCCCACGCGCTCTCGGGGGCGAGCGCCGTCGCGGGCAGCGACGAGCACGTGGCGACGAAGGCCGTGGCCCGTGTGACCCCGAGGTCCGCGAGCTCGGCGAGGGCCTCGTCGTGCCGCGGGTGGGGCGAGACCCACAGCGCGTCGTAGAGCGGGGCGAAACCGAGCCAGCGCAGTCGCGTGCGCAGCGCCTCGCGGGCCGAGCGGTTGGCCTCCGGCACGGAGAACGCGACGAGGCTCCAGCGGCCGTCCCAGTCGCGGGCGTCGCGGGACCCGAACTCGACGAGGCGCACGGCGCCGGCGCGCATGATGCCCTGCGCGCGGGCGGTCATCGAGTAGAAGGTGTTGCGCCCGCTGCGGGTCGAGCTGAGAAGCCCGTGCTTGACCATGCGGCTGAGCGCGGCTCGGGCGGCGACGTCGCTCACGCCGAAGTCGGCGAGCAGGTCGACGAGCGCGGCCGAGGGCAGCGGCTCGCTCTGGCCCCACCAGTAGTCGCCGAGCAGGGTGAGCAGGAGGCTCGGGGGCGACCCCGCCCGGGTGCGGGGTGCGCGCGGGTCGTCCTCGCTCGTCGCCACTGCGACTCCCTCCTGCCGCTCGTCACCGGGCGGCGACGATGCTTGACACATCTTACGTCGTCCGCCGATAGTCATGTCACCTTTAGTCCTACGGGGAGCCCTGACGATGAAGTTGGCCAGCACCCTCGACGCCCGCCTGCTCGCGGTGCTCGACGACCGGTCGGTCGACCTGACCGACGCCCTCGGGCTGCGGCCCGGTCCCGGCGGACCGCTCCTCGCGTTCCTCGACGCCGGCGGCACGCTCGCCGACCTCCAGGAGCTCGACCTCGATGCGCTGCCGTCGCAGCCGCTCGACGTCACGCGGCTCGCGGCACCTGTCGCGCGTCCCGGCAAGGTCGTCGGCGCCCCGGTCAACTACCTCGACCACAAGGCCGAGATGGGCGAGCAGCGCACCATCGCCGACTACGGCGTCTTCCTCAAGGCGACGTCGTCGGTCATCGGCCCCAACGAGGCGATCCGGCTGCCGTACACCGACCTGCGCACCGACCACGAGGGCGAGCTCGGCGTCGTCATCGGCCGCACCGCGAGCCGGGTGCCGGCCGAGCGGGCCCTCGAGCACGTCCTCGGGTACGCGCCGGTCCTCGACATCACGGTCCGCTCCGGGGAGGACCGCTCGACCCGCAAGTCCTTCGACACGTTCACGCCGTTCGGCCCGTGGGTGACGACGGCCGACGAGGTGCCCGACCCGGGTGCCCTCGAGCTGCGCTGCTGGGTCGACGACGAGCTGCGCCAGCACGCGTCGACCGCCGACCTCATCTACGACGTCGCCGAGCTCATCGCCTACACGAGCCACGTCATGACGTTGCACCCCGGGGACGTCATCGCCACCGGTACCCCCGCCGGGGTCGGGCCGATCGCCGCCGGGCAGCGCGTCGCGGTCGAGATCACGGGCCTCGGGCGGCTCGACGTCGGTGTCACGGACGCGGGTGCCATCGCCTACGCCGACCGTCCGGGGCACCGGTGACGGGCGCGGGGACGACGACCGGGGCGCGTGCGGACGGCACGCCGCCCGGTGACGGCCGGGGTGCGGTGGCGGACGGGAGTGCCGTGACCGTGGCCGGCAGGGACGGGCGCACCGGGACGCCGCCCGGCGCGGACGGTCGAGGGACCGGGGGGCGTGACGGCGTCGCGGTCGAGCCGGAGCAGGACGGTCGGGGGGCCGGCTCGCTCGACGCGCTCTTCCACCCCGCGAGCATCGCCGTGGTCGGGGCCTCCGCCCACGAGGGCAAGGCCGGGCACGCGATGGTCCGCGCGCTGCGCCGCTTCCCCGGCACGCTCCACCTCGTCAACCCCCGCGGCGGCGAGATCCTCGGCCGCCCGACGGTCCCGTCGCTGCGGGAGGCGCACGGCGCCGAC
The DNA here is from genome assembly GCA_023401045.1 of Actinomycetes bacterium. Lineage (GTDB taxonomy): Bacteria > Actinomycetota > Actinomycetes > Actinomycetales > Cellulomonadaceae > Cellulomonas. Next base: position 1,008 of record JAEXEM010000289.1, on the reverse strand, counting down.
CTCGCCGTGCTCGTCGTCCCGCCGCAGGCGGTGCCCGCGGCGCTCGAGGACGCGCACGCGGCCGGGGTGCGGGCGGCGGTCGTGTGCGCCGGCGGGTTCGCGGAGTCCGGGCCCGAGGGTGCCCGCATCCAGGAGCAGGTCGTGCGGATCGCGCGGGAGGCCGGCATCCGGCTCCTCGGGCCGAACACCTCGGGCTTCATGAACCCGGTGGACGGCGCGACCGCGAACTTCATGCCCGCCGTCGCCGACCTCGCGCCCGGGACCGTGAGCGTCGTCGCGCAGTCCGGCGGGGTCAACCTCGCGCTCGCGTTCCTGCTCGCCCGCGCCGGCGTCGGCCTGCGGCTCGGTGTCGGCCTCGGCAACGCCGTCGACGTCGACGCCCCCGAGGTGCTCGACCACCTCGCCGCCGACGACACCACGACCGCCGTCGGCCTCCACGTCGAGGGCGTCGCCGACGGCCCGGCGCTCATTGCCGCGCTGCGTCGCACGACGGCCCGCAAGCCCGTCGTCGCCTTCAAGGTCGGCCGGTCCGACGTCTCGGAGTTCGCGCGGTCGCACACCGGCGCGCTCACCGGCTCGTACGCGGTGACCCGCGCGGCGCTGCAGCAGGCCGGGGCGGTCGTCGTCGACAGCCTCGAGGAGCTCGTCGCGGCCCTCGTCGCGCTGCGCGCGGTCCGGCTGTCGGCGTCCGCGCACGTCGGCGTCGGGCTCCTCACCGGGCAGGCGGGACCGGGCCTCGTCGTCACGGACGCCCTCGGCGCGCGCGGCATCGCGCTGCCGCCGCTGGCCGACGCGACGCAGCAGCGCCTCACCGAGCTGCTGCCGCCGCTGACCTTCCAGCGCAACCCCGTCGACACCGGCCGCCCGTCGCCGACGTTCCCCGAGGTGCTCGGCGCCGTCGCCGCCGACTCCGCGATCGACGTGCTCGGCGTCTACGCCCTCGACGAGCCGGGAGCCCTCGACCCCGTCGCCGCGCTCGCCCCCGCCGCCGGGCGGGTGCTGTTCGCC
>JAEXEM010000164.1 GCA_023401045.1 Actinomycetes bacterium | reverse complement strand
GCCGGGGCCGCCCTGGCCCGGCCCCTGCGGCGGGCCGGCCGGCTGCCCGCTCGACAGCGTGATCGTCACCGACGACCCGCGCGGCGCCCGCGTCGCGGACTGCTGCGCCACCGTCTCCGCCGGGTACCCGGACTGGATCCGCTCGCCGGAGACGTTCACCCGGAACCCGGCGCCCTCGAGGGTCGCACGTGCCTGCGCCTCGCTCTGGCCGAGCACCGACGGCACGCTCACGCGCTCGCCGTAGAGCTCCTTCTCGCCCACCGAGGCGAAGCCCGGGTCGTTGAGACCTTCCATCGCTCGGACCATGAACCGCTTCCACGTCGGTGCCGCGTAGGTGGAGCCGTAGACACCGCTGGGGTTGCGCTTGCCCGCGATGACCTTGCCCTTCATCGACTCCATCTTGTCCGGGTGGCCGACCCAGACGGCGCTCGCGCGCAGCGCGGTGTAGCCGACGAACCACGTGTACTCGTTCTTCGACGTCGTACCGGTCTTGCCGGCGGACGAGAAGCCGGACGGGGCGCCGACGGCCCGGGCCGTGCCGTTCCACACGTTGCTCAGGGCGTACGTCGTCGCGCTCGCGATCTGCGGGGCGATGGCCTGGTGGCAGCCCGCGTCCGGGACCGGGAGCTGCTCGCCCCGGCTGTTGACGACGCTCGTGATGGCGATCGGCTTGCAGTACGTGCCGTTGGCGGCGAACGCCGCGAACGCGCCCGCCATGGCGAGCGGCGTGACGGAGCCGGACCCGATGACGTTCGACGGCGTGGCGTCGATGTTCTTCGACTCGTTCTCCGACGCGTCGAGGACGCCGAGGTCCGCGGCGGTCTGCATGATGTTGCACAGGTCGAGCTGCACGGCCATGGCGAGGTAGGCGGAGTTGACCGACTCCCGGGTCGCCTGCATCGCGTCCATGACCCCGCCGGCCCCCTCGGCGTTGCCGGGGTTCCACGTCTTGCGCGAGGGGTACGGCGCGTTGCAGGCGCGGAACTCGTTCTCGCGGAACCCGCGCAGCCGGCCGTCGAACGTCTGGGTGAGGCTGTGACCGGTCTCGAGCCACTCGACGAGCGTGAACGGCTTGAACGTCGAGCCGGCGGGGAAGCCGCGGGCACCGCCGTAGGCACCCGAGGTGTTCCAGTTGACGGACGTCGTGGTGGGGCCCTGGTCCTTGAGGAGCGAGTACTCGCGGTTCTGCGCCATCGACGTGATCTTGCCCGTGCCCGGCTCGACGGTGGCGATCGCGGAGCCGACGCCGGACGGGTCGTCGACCGGGACGCCGGCCTTGACCTCGGCGTCGGCGATCGCCTGCTCCGCCGGCTGCAGCGTCGTCGTGATCGTCAGGCCGCCCTCGTAGAGCAGGTTCTGGCGGTCCTTGCGCGTCTCGCCGAACGCGGGGTCGTTGGCGATGACCTTGGTGACGTAGTCGCAGAAGAAGCCGGACCCCGGCACGGCGGCGCCGGCGGTCATGCAGCCCTGCTGCAGCGGGGCGACGCGCAGCGTGTCCTGGATCGGTGTCGCGAGCCCGGCCTCGAGCTCCGCCGGCGTGATGTAGCCGTCGCGCGCCATGTCCTTGAGGACCTTGTCACGTCGGCCCTGGGACCGCTCGTAGCGCACCGCGTCCTGCTCCGGCGTCTCGTCGGCGGGCCCGACCGGGTCCCACCGGCTCGGTGACTGCGTGATGCCCGCGATCGTCGCGGCCTCGAGGTAGGTGAGGTCCTTCGCGGACTTGCTGAAGAAGTACCGGGAGGCGGACTCGACGCCGTACACCGAGGCGCCGAACGCCGCGATGTTGAGGTACTTCTCGAGGATCTCGTCCTTCGTCATCGTCTTCTCGAGCGTGATGGCGATCTTCGCCTCGCGGAGCTTGCGGGCCACGCCCTCGGGACCCGTGGCGACCTTCGCCTCGGCGCGCAGGCGCGCCTTGTCGACGTCGCTGTCCGCGCGCTCCGCGGCGTCGAGGAAGACGTTCTTCACGTACTGCTGCGTGAGCGTCGAGGCGCCCTGCGTGTCGCCGGCGGCGGAGGCCACCGCCGCCCGGAGCATGCCGGCCGGGTCGATGCCCTTGTGCTCGTAGAACCGCCGGTCCTCGACCGCGATGACGGCCTTCTGCATGATCGGCGCGATCTCCGACAGCGGCACGACGACGCGGTTCTGGTCGTAGAACGTCGCCAGCAGCGTGCCGTCGGCCGCGAGGATCTCGGACTTCTCCGGCAGCGGACGCTGCTCGAGCTCGCTCGGGAGGTCGTCGAAGGCGGTCACGGTGAGGTCCGTGACGCCGTTGGCCACGGCGAGGCCGGGGAGCGCGAGGCCGGCGGTGAGGAGACCGCCGAGCCCGGCGACGAGGCAGAAGGACAGCAGCAGTGCCAGCGCCTGGACGACGCTGACCCTGCGTCCGCGTCCGCGCGGGCGGGCAGGGGTCGGCATGCTCGTCAGGGTACCGGCCGGGCGCGGCGCGCGACGGGCGGTGGCGCCCGGCCCCCGTGCTCCTGCACCGGACCTGCACACTCGTGCCACGAGGGGCCCTTGCGCGCCGGGGGTGCGGGGTGCCCCGGGGATCTGGCCGCATGGCCAGATCGGCTGAAAACCCGTCCGGGGTCTCGTCAGGGCCCCCTCCTGGCCGCTACGGTCCAGGCGGCGACACGCAGGGAGCGACACGCGGAGGACCAGGTGACGGTGCTGGGGGCGCAGGGGTACGACGGTCACTGGACCGCGCGTGCCTCCTGCGGGCAGGGGAAGCTGGCGCCGGACGCGCTGTTCGTCGAGGGGTCGGCCCAGCGCGACGCACGCGCGGTGTGCACCGGGTGCCCGGTGCGCCTCGACTGCCTGGCCGACGCGCTCGACAGCCGTGCGGACTTCGGGGTGTGGGGCGGCATGACCGAGCGCGAGCGCCGGGCGCTGCTGCGGCGCCGCCCGGACGTCGTCTCGTGGCGGGCCGAGCTCGTGGGGAGCGCTCAGCAGCTCGCCGGGATCGGTGTGTGAGCGCTTCCACGCCGCCGTCCGACCGGGCGCACCACGGCGCCCGGCGCCCCGGCTAGGGTGGGCGCATGGCGACCCAGTGGGAGTACGCGACCGTTCCCCTCATCATCCACGCGACCAAGGCGATCCTCGACCAGTGGGGGTCCGACGGCTGGGAGCTCGTCACCGTCGTGCAGGGGCCCGACGCCGGCCTCGTGGCCTACCTCAAGCGGCCGAAGAGCGCCTGATGACGCCGTCCGCCGGCCGCGTCGCGGACCGTCTCGCCGAGCTCGGGCTCGAGCTGCCCGTCGTCGCCGCACCCGTCGGTGCGTACGTGCCCGCCGTCCGCAGCGGTGCGCACGTGTGGACCTCCGGGCAGCTGCCGTTCGTCGGTGGTGCGCTCCCCGTGACCGGCAAGGTCGGCACCGAGGTCGACGTCGAGACGGCGGCCGCCCTCGCCCGCACGGCCGGGCTCAACGCCGTGGCCGCCGTCGGCGCGCTGCTCGCCACGGAGCAGGGCGGGGACCCGGTCGCGGCGCTCGACCGCGTGCGCCGGGTCGTCAAGGTCGTCGGCTTCGTCGCGGGCGACCCGGGCTTCACCGCCCAGCCCGCCGTCGTCAACGGCGCCAGCCTGCTGCTGCACGAGCTCTTCGGCGAGGCCGGCGTGCACGCACGGTCGGCCGTCGGGGTCGCCGCGCTCCCGCTCGACTCGCCCGTCGAGGTCGAGATCGTCGTCGAGACCGACTGACGGCAGGACCGTCCGGCGGCGGAGAGCCGCAGCGGCCGCCGGGTCGCAGGGACGGACCCGGCGGGGGCCGCCCCCGGTGTCAGCGCGCGCGGCGCTCGAGACGGTCGACGTCGAGCAGGACGACGGCGCGGCCCTCGCGTCGCACCCAGCCGCGCGCGGCGAAGTCGGCGAGCGCCTTGTTGACCGTCTCGCGCGAGGCGCCGACGAGCTGCGCGAGCTCCTCCTGCGTGAGGTCGTGAGCGACGCGGATGCCCTCGTCGATGGGCTGGCCGAAGCGCGTCGAGAGGTCGAGCAGCGCCTTGGCGACGCGGCCCGGGACGTCGGAGAAGACGAGGTCCGCGAGGGCCTCGTTCGTGCGGCGCAGCCGCCGGGCGAGGGCCTGGAGCAGGTGCTCGGCGACCGTCGGCTTGTCCGCGAGCCAGGCGATGAGGTCCTGGTGGCCGAGCTCGAGGACGACCGCGTCCGCCACGACGGTCGCCGTCGCGGTGCGCGGGCCCGGGTCGAACAGGGACAGCTCGCCGAACATCTCACCGGGGCCGAGCACGGCCAGGAGGTTCTCGCGCCCGTCGTTCGAGCGTCGGCCCAGCTTGATCTTGCCGTCACGCACGAGGTAGAGCCGGTCGCCCGGCTCGCCCTCGTGGAACAGCACGTCGCCCCGCGTGACGTCGAGCACCTTCATCGAGGCGATGAGGGCCCCGGACGACTCCTCGTCCATGCCCGCGAAGAGCGGTGCGGTCAGCACGATGTCCTCCGCCACGGCGGTTCCTTCCCCTCGTCCCGCGCGTGGGTGCGCAGGCAGCCGGTCCGACCATCGGGCCGGACTCCACATCCAGTCTGCCCCATCGCGCGCGCGGTGCGCGCCGGGGTGCCGGTCGCGTTGCTCAGGACCCGACGTGCGTGCCCGCGCCTCAGCTCCCGGGGCGGGCGGACGCGCGCTCGCGCAGCGGCGCCATCGGGTCCTCGGCGACCCGCGCGACCAGCGCTGACGTCGCG
>JAEXEM010000142.1 GCA_023401045.1 Actinomycetes bacterium | reverse complement strand
GGCGACCGCCGTCCGGCTGGTGCGCGCCCGTCGCGGGCGTGCGCCGGACCCGTTCGTGAAGGGCCTGTGAGGCCCGTGCCGGACGTGCCGGTGCTCACACCCGGGCGGATGGTCCCAATCGCCCGCGTCGCGTGCGCCGTCGCGCTTCGTCCTGCAGGTTCGTCCCTCGGACGGGTGGTGCACCCGGACACCCGTCCACGATCGTTCCGAGATCTTCGTGACCGGAGCGTGACATGGCCCCAGGCGTCATGTACGTTCGTCCTGCTTCTCGGAACCCTCCTCCGTGGGAGCCCTCGAGCGGAACGCCTAACCCTGCCGCCGCTCGCAGGTCCGTACGACTCGCCGGCAGGGGCGGGGGAACCACTTTGTGGGTACCGGTGACGGTGCCCTTGGGGTGAAGCCGGGCGGACGTAGCGGGACGCACCTCGTGCGGACCACGACGGACGACCGGCCGGGTGATCTCCCACCCGAACCCGACAGCTCACCTCGCAGGCGCCAGGAGAGGCACCACGTTGTCCGAAAGCAGCACCCGGGCGCGACACCGCGCCGCGCGTCGTCCGTCGACGCCACTGACCGAGCTGGCGTGTGCCGCGTCCGAGCAGATGGGGACCGTCGGACGGCGGACCGCCGTCGTCGCCGCGTCGTCCGGCCTCATGGTCTCGATGATCGCCGTCCCCGCCTCCGCCGCCGACCGGGACTCCGCTCCTTCGCTGGCAGCGGTCGACACCGCCGCGCTCACCGCGTCGGCGCGTGCGGTCCTCAACACCTCGCCCGTCGTCGCGTCCCCGGCCGAGGCCGTGTTCACGCTCGACGCGCCCACCGTCACCGCCGAGAAGCCCGCGCCGCCGCCGGTCCAGGTGCGCACGACGCGCGCCGCCGCCCGCACGGCCGAGCGCTCGGCATCGACCGCCGCCACCTCGCAGAGCGCCGTCGCGAACAACCCGGTCCCGCAGTCGGTCTCCGGCAACGCGGTGCTCGAGATCGCGGCCCGCTACGTCGGCGTCCCGTACGTCTCCGGCGGGTCGACCCCCGACGGCTTCGACTGCTCCGGCTTCACGTCGTACGTCTTCGCGCAGCTCGGGATCTCCCTGCCGCGCACGTCGTCGGCGCAGCGCAACGTCGGCACGGTCGTGTCGCGTGCCGACGCCCTTCCCGGTGACCTCATCTGGAGCCCCGGGCACGTCGGCATCTACGCCGGTGGCAACCAGATGATCGACGCGCCCCGCCCGGGCAAGTCGGTCCAGTTCCGCGCCATCTGGCAGAGCAACCCCACCTTCATCCGGGTCGGCTGACCCGTCACGACCAGGCCCCGGCGACGACCACGTCGCCGGGGCCTCGTCGTCCCCGGACCCGGGTGCGGCGCGTCCCGTCGGCCCGCCGTCGCCGGGTGGCCACCCGGCCGTGACGGCGCGTCCTCGGTGCGGAAAGCACGTGCGCGTACCCTGGTCCAGCACTGACGCTGTTCCCTCACCCACGGCCGGCAGCCAGCCGGTCCGACCACCGGGAGTGCACCGTGCCGACGACCGCAGCGACCCACGCCGCCCACCCCGACGTCGAGCGCGGCCCCGTGCCGGCGCGCACGCTCCTGCTCAACGCCAGCGGTGAACCGCTCTGCATCGTCACGCTGCACCGCGCCGTCGTCCTCGTCATGACGGGCAAGGCGACCGTCCTCGAGTCCGACGGCAGGGTGCTGCACTCGGAGCGCGAGCAGATGCCGCTGCCGGTCGTCCTCGTGCTCACGCGGTACGTCCACGTGCCGGTGCGCCGGCCGGTGCCACCGACCCGCCGCACGGTGCTGCAGCGCGACGACCACCGCTGCGCGTACTGCGGCGGCGGTGCGGACACCGTCGACCACGTGCAGCCGCGCTCCCGCGGCGGGCGGCACGAGTGGGGCAACGTCGTCGCCGCCTGCGTGCGCTGCAACCACCGCAAGGCCGACCGGACGCTCCACGAGCTCGGCTGGGAGCTGCCGTTCCGGCCGAGGACGCCGCGCTGGACGGTGACCGTCGGCGGGACCGGCCGTGCCGAGCCCGCGTGGTCGCCCTACCTCGTCGCCTGACGCGCTCCGGCGCGGCAGGTCCCGGGCGGTCTGTGCCACGATGGCGAGGTGGCGCGACGACGCGTCGCCGACCGATGCGGAGGGTGGCATGACGCGCGAGCACGAGATCCTCGTCGGGGTCGACGGGTCGACAGCGAGCCTGCACGCGCTCGACTGGGCAGCCGCAGAGGCCCGCACCCGCGGCCTCGGGATCCGCGCCGTCGTCGCGTACTCGCTGCCGTCGTTCACGACGACCTCGCTCGACGGCGGCTACGCGGCGCTCGACGACGAGACCATCCGTGCCGGCGCCCAGGCCGTGCTCGACGAGGCGCTGCAGCACCTCGGGGACGCCGGCGTGCCCGTCCAGGGCAAGGTCGTCACGGGAGACGCGGCCGCCGTGCTCGTCGAGGAGTCGCGGTCGGTCCGGCTCGCCGTCGTCGGCACCCGCGGCCGGGGCGGGTTCGCCGACCGGCTGCTCGGGACCGTCTCGTCCGCGCTGCCCGCGCACGCCTGGTGCCCGACGGTCGTCGTGCCGCTGCGCGGCCCGGACGGGCACCCGCTGCCCGAGGGTGAGGTGCCGCCGCTGCGTCCGGTCGCCCGCATCGTCGTGGGTGTCGACGGCTCACCGGCGGCGGAGCGTGCGCTGCGCGCCGCGATCCGCGAGGCCGAGGCGTGGGGGTCCGAGCTCTACGCGGTCGCCGGTGTACCGATCGCCTCGATCGCCGGCACGCTCGCGTGGCTGCCGTCGGCGGTCGACCACGAGCAGGTGCTGAGGGACATGCGCGAGGGGCTCGACGTCGTCGTCGACCGTGCGCTCGCCGATCACCCGGGGGTCACCGTGCACCGGCACGCGCTGGACGGCACCGGCGCCGAGCTGCTCACCGAGTTCTCGGACGCGACGGACCTCGTCGTCGTCGGTTCGCGCGGCCGCGGCGGGTTCGCCGGCCTGCTGCTCGGTTCGACGAGCCAGGCGGTGCTCCACCACGCGCGCTGCCCCGTCATGGTCGTGACGACGCGGTGCGACGAGGAGACGACCGGCTGACGCCGGGAGCGTGCCGCGCGGGCCGTCAGGCCGTGACGTCGGGCGCCGGGACGTCCGGGCGCCGGACGAGCGCCGAGAGCACGACCGTCGAGCGCGTGCGGTGGACGAACGGCTCCGCGGCGAGCCGCTCGACGACGTGCTCGAGGTGGCGCGTGTCCCGCGCCCGCACCTGGACGACGAGGTCGGCGTCGCCGGTGACCGTGCTGGCGGAGACCACCTCGGGGTACTGGTCGACGGCGGCGCGCATCGTCGCCGGGCTCGTCGAGCCCTGGCAGTACACCTCGACGAACGCCTCGGTCTGCCAGCCCAGCGCGGCCGGGTCGAGGCGCACGGTGAACCCCCGGACGACACCGCGCTCGCGCAGCCGGTCGACGCGCCGCTTGACCGCCGGGGCCGACAACGACACCTGCTCGCCGATGCGGGCGAACGTCGCCCGGGCGTCCTGGGCGAGGGCGCGCAGGATCTCCTGGTCGATGCGGTCGAGGCCGTCGGGCTGCACGGTCCCATGGTCCCTCATCGCCGCTGCACGCCTGTGCAGGACATCTGGTCGGATTCTCGTGGAATTGCGGCAGACACCCTCAGGTCGGACGCTTCTCGTGCCGATGCATCGGACGTAGGACGTGGACGACGCCACCCCGGGGGGAACCTGATGAGCGGACGGCAGGACACGGGCGCGCGCGGGACCGACCGGCAGGGGGCGGCCGGCACCGAGGACCGCCCGGGCTCGCCGACCGCCGCAGCGCCGAGGGC
>JAEXEM010000105.1 GCA_023401045.1 Actinomycetes bacterium | reverse complement strand
GCTGCGTCGTCCCCTGCGTCGCGGCCCCGCGCCCGAGGTCGGCGAGGGCCGCGGCGACCTCGGTGACGAGACCGGCGGCGGGGAGCGCGGCGACGTGGGTGTCGGTGAGCTCACGCACGGTCGGCCTCCTCCGTCGAGCGCCGCACGTGACCGGCGATCGCGAGCGCGACGACACCGGCGACCGTGCGCAGGTGCGCGCTGCGGGCGGTGCTGAACGCGCGGTCGGTGCGGGAGACGAACGCGAGGTCGCCCCACACCCGGCCGTCGACGTGCAGCGGCAGCAGGAGGCACGCGTGCAGGTCCTCGGCGGAGGACATGCGCGCCGTGACGGGGAAGCGCTTGGTCCAGCGCGCCATGTCCGAGAGCTGCACCGGCTCGCCGCTGGCGTAGACGTGGGCGCCCATGAAGCCCTCGGACACGGGGTGGCCGGTCGCCACCGACTGCCGCCAGCGGGCCGACATGCCGGCGCTCGCGACGAGCGTCGAGCGCGCCTGCCCCGACGTGCCGACGTCGAGCCGGAACACCGTCGCCGCGTCGCCGAACCCACGGGCCACCGCCCACTGGACGACGGCCTCGGCGACCGCGGGGACGTCGGGCGCCGCACCGAGGGTGTCGACGAGCGAGCGCAGCGCGTCGGCGTGCGCGTTGAGCAGCGCGAGCTGCTGGCGCAGCCGCTCCTCGGAGCGGTCCTCGCCGAGCTCGGCGACCGCGGGCAGGAAGCGGTAGCCCGCGCCACGCACCGACGCCACCCAGCGCGGCTCGCGCGGGTCGTCGCCGAGCTTGCGGCGCAGCCGGCCGATGTGGAGCCGCAGCGTGTTGTCCGCGTTCTCGTGCCGCCAGCCCCACAGGTGCGAGACGAGCTCGTGGTGCGCGACGACCTGCTGCGCGCGCGCCATGAGGAACGCGAGGAGCTCGAGCTCGGTCGCGGTGAGGGGGACGACCTCGCCGTCGAGCGTGCAGCGCCGGGCCGTGAGGTCGAGCCGCAGCCCGGCCGCCTGGAGCCACCGCACCCGCGCCTCGTCGCCCGCCGCCGACGTGACGAGGCCGACGAGCCGGGCGACGAGCTCGCGCGGCGGCGCCGTCGGCTCGACGACGAGGCTGGCCCCCGCGTCGAGCAGCGTGATGACGTCGTCCGCGGTCACGGGCGTGGCCGCCACCGCGACCGGGTGCGGGCCGACGCGGCGCAGCGCACGCACGGCCTGCACGACCCACGTGAGCGAGGACCCGCCGACGAGCACGAGCCGGGCGTCGCGCAGGCTCGTCGCGTGGGCGGCCGCCTGAGGGTCGGTGTGGACGCCCGCCGGCCACGAGCCCCGCACGCCACGCACCGGCAGGCGCGCCAGCGACGTGCCGGGCTGCGCGCACACGACCGTCGGCTGGAGGGTCGCGACGTCGCGTGCGGACAGCACGCGCTCGAGCGTGGCGGCGGGGCTCATGTCAGAGGACCTTCGAGAGGAAGGACCGGGTGCGCTCGTGCTCGGGCGCGCCGAGCACCTGGGCGGGCGGGCCGACCTCGACGATGCGGCCGTCGGCCATGAACGCGACGCGGGAGGCGACCTCCCGCGCGAACGCCATCTCGTGCGTGACGACGATCATCGTCATGCCCTCCTCGGCGAGCGAGCGCATGACGTCGAGCACCTCGCCGACGAGCTCGGGGTCGAGCGCGGACGTCGGCTCGTCGAAGAGCATGAGCCGCGGCCGCATGGCCAGGCCCCGCGCGATGGCGACGCGCTGCTGCTGCCCGCCGGACAGGTGCTTGGGGTACGCGTCGGCCTTGTGCGCCATCCCGACGCGGGTGAGCAGGTCGAGCGCGGTGGCCCGCGCCGCGTCCTTGCTGTACCCGCGCACCCGCACCGGCGCCTCGACGACGTTCTCGAGCACCGTCATGTGCGGGAACAGGTTGAAGTGCTGGAACACCATGCCGATGTCGGCGCGCTGCGCGTTGAGCATCTTGTGCGGCAGCTCGTGCAGGTGCCCCGCGCGCTCGCGGTACCCGATGAGCTCGCCGCCGACGACGACGCGGCCGTCGTCGGGGCGCTCGAGGTGGTTGATGCAGCGCAGCAGGGTCGACTTGCCCGACCCGGAGGCGCCGATGAGGCAGAGCACCTCGCCGGCGTCGACGTCGAGGTCGACGCCGTGCAGCACCTCGACGGCGCCGAAGGACTTGCGGATGCCCCGCAGCCGCACGAGCGGCTCGGTCAGCGCTGCGGTGCCAGCCACCGGCTCCACCTCCCGGGTCGGGTCTCGGCACCGGCGCGGAAGCCCGCGCCGAGACGCCGCTCGAGGCGGTGCTCGACCGCGGTGAGCGCGGTGACGACGACGAGGTACCAGATGCACACGACGATGAGGACCGGGACGGTCTCGTACGTGCGCGCGTAGATGAGCTGCCCCGAGTAGAGGAGCTCGGGCAGGGCGATGACGGAGACGACCGACGAGTACTTGAGCAGGCCGATCGCCTCGTTCGACGCCGGCGGGACGATGACGCGCATCGCCTGCGGCAGGACGACCCGCACGAAGGTGCGGACGCGGCCCAGGCCGAGCGCCTGGGACGCCTCGCTCTGCCCCTTGTCGACCGACGTGATGCCGGACCGGATGATCTCCGCCAGGTAGGCCGCCTCGTTGAGCGACAGCCCGAGGATCGCGGCCGTCCACGGCGTGATGAGGTCGTTGGTCGACGCGGACCAGAACGTCGGCCCGCCGAACGGCAGCCCCACGCGCACCTCGGGGACGAGGATCGCGAGGTTGTACCAGAGGATGAGCTGGACGAGCACCGGGGTGCCGCGGAACAGCCAGACGTAGACCCCGGCGGTGCGGGACACGAGCGCGCTGGGGGACATCCGCATGGTCGCGAGGAGCAGGCCGAGCGCCGCGGCGAGGACCATGCCGACCGCGGTGAGCGTGAGCGTCGTCACGAGGCCGGAGAGGATGCGCTCGTCGAAGAGGTACGTCGCGACGACGTCCCAGCGGTAGTTCGGGTTGGTGACGAAGGACGAGCCGACGGCGAGGACGACGAGGAGCACCGCCGCGCGCCCGACCCACCGCCAGGGGCGGGACCGGGGCGCGACGGTGAGGTCCTCCACCGCCAGCCGCTCGAGCGGGGCGGGCGTGCTCATCAGAACGGCGACCCGTTGATGATCGGCGCGTCCATGGCGCGGTCGGCGATGCCCCAGTCCTCGAGCAGGTCGCCGTAGGCGCCGGACGCGATGACGGCGGCGACCGCGGCCTCGAAGCGCTCGGTCAGCTCGGACTCCTTGGCGAAGCCGGCCGCGAAGTAGCCCTCGGCGAGGTACTCGCCGGTCGCCTTGAGGTCGGCGGGGTTGTTCGCGACGACGTACGCGTTGGCCGCCGAGTCGTTCGGGGCGACGTCGATGCGGCCCGAGGTGAGCGCGAGGATCGTCGCGTCGAGGTCGGCGAACTCCTTGACCGTGATGGCCGGGTCGCCGGCGGCCTCGCACGCGGCGGACGCCTCGGCGAGCAGGTCGGCCTCGAGCGCGCCGCCGGGGATGCCGACGACCTCGCCGCACAGGTCGTCCATCGACGCGACGTCGCGGTAGTCGCCGCGCACGAGGAAGTCGTTCTTCGCGAGCAGGTAGTCGACGAAGTCGACCGTCTTCTGCCGCTCCTTGGTGTCGAACATGCCGGTGAGCGCGACGTCGTACCGGCCCGAGGCGAGGCCCGGGATGATCGAGTCGAAGCCCGCGGCCTCGAAGACGATGGTCTCGCCGAGCTCCTCGGACAGCAGCGCGGCGAGCTCGACGTTGAGGCCCTGCCACGTCTTCCCGTCCTCGGCGAGGAAGTTGTAGGGCAGCAGCGACGGGTCGGCCGCGGCGACGACGGTCGGCTCCTGCGACGGCTCCGCGTCGGACGCGGTCGACGTCGAGGTGCACGCCGGCAGGAGGGCGGCGAGTGCGACGGCCGGGAGGGCGAGCAGCAGGCGACGGGTGCGCATGGTGGCTCCGATCGGGGGTCGGCGGGCCGGAGGACGGGGGGAGGGCCCGGGCTGCGCACATGTCACGTGACGTGTGTTGCGGCGGTGTTTCCGCTGGTCGGCGCTGCGGTTTCGCTCGCGCCATACCGACACGTTGCCGACACGTTGCGCTTCCTACGATGGCCGTGCAGCGCCCACCGGGCCCGTCGCACGGGCCGCGTCGACACACGTCCGACGCGTGGGCCGCCCCGGACCCATGAAGGAGCCCCCCGTGCCGACGACCGCCGCACCCCAGGCCACCCGTGACAGCGCGGTGGCGCGCATGATGGCCGGCGCGGTCGGCGCCGGCGAGGTCGACCTGTCGATCGGCGAGCCCGACCAGGCGCTGCCGGTCGCGCTCGTCGAGGCCGCCGTGACGTCCCTGCGGGACGGGCGCACCGGCTACACCCCGAAGCTCGGCCTCGCCTCCCTGCGCGAGGCGCTCGCGGACGACGTCGCCGCCGGCACCGGCTACCGCC
>JAEXEM010000090.1 GCA_023401045.1 Actinomycetes bacterium | reverse complement strand
GCCGGGGCGAGGACGCCTGCCGCGCGACGTCCCAGCCGGTGCGGCAGGCCGCGGACACCGGTCGCAGCGTCCTCCTCGAGGTCCGGCAGCACGTTGGCGAGGTGCGCCCCGACGCCCAGCAGCGCCCCGACGACGAGCAGCCAGGGCGCCGGCACCGCGCCGCAGGCGAGCACGACGAAGGCCGGGAACAGCGCGAACGCCACCGCGTACGGCAGCCTGGAGGCGGCGGTCGCCTTGAGCCCGAGGTTGTACGCCCACCCCGCGGCGACCGCGACGGCGTGGGCGAGCACCGCACCGGGGCCGGCCGGGACCGACAGCACGACCGAGGCCGCGAGCGCCGCCCAGGCCGCGCCCCGCAGGGTGCCCGGGCGCACGGCACCCGTGACGACGGGCTTGTCGGCACGGCCGACGGCGACGTCGCGCGCCGCGTCCAGCCAGTCGTTCGACCAGCCGATGGACAGCTGCCCGGCGAGCACGACGGCGAGCACGAGGAGGACCGTGCCGGGCGGGCCGCCGACGGCAGCGGCGAGCGCCGTGCACAGGCCCGTGACGACGAGCGTGGGCCCGAGGTGGCTCGCGCGCAGGAGGGCGCGGACGCGCGCCGCGCCGCTCGTCGCGGCGGGGGCTGCGGGGTCGGTCGTCGAGGCGTCCGGCACGGCCCGACCGTATCCCCGGCTCTCCCGCCGCGCCGTCCGAGGAGCCCCGTGGCACGATTCCGGGCATGTCGTGCGTGCTGGCCGTCGCCACGGCCCTCCCCGGGCCGCCGCACGACCAGCGCGCCATCACCGAGGTCGTCGCCCCGATCGTCGCGGGCGACGACGAGCGGACCGCACGCCTGCTGCGCCGGGTGCACCGCAACAGCGGGGTCCGTACCCGCCACCTCGCGCTCGCCCCCGCGCAGTACGCCGCGGTGCGCGACTTCGGGCACGCCAACGACCTCTACCTCGCGCTCGGCACCGACCTCGCCGAACGGGCCGCCCGGGACGCGCTCGCCCGCGCCGGTGTCGGCGCCGAGGAGGTCGACTTCGTCCTCCTCACCTCGGTCACCGGCATCGGCGCACCGTCGGTCGACGCCGCGCTCGCCGACCGGCTCGGGATGCGTCACGACGTCAAGCGGCTCCCGTCGTTCGGCCTCGGCTGCGCGGGCGGCGCCGCCGGGCTCGCCCGGGTGCACGACTACCTCGTCGGGCACCCGCACGACACGGCGCTGCTCGTCTGCCTCGAGCTGTGCTCGCTCACGCTCCAGCACGCGGACGACGACCCGGCCGCGCTCGTCGCCAGCGGCCTCTTCGGCGACGGTGCGGCGGCCGCCGTCGTCACCGGCCGCGAGCACCCAGCCGCCCGGGACGCCGCGGGCCCCGCGGTCGTCGGGACCCGCAGCCACCTCTACCCGGGCACGTCCGAGGCACTCGGGTGGCGCATCGGCTCGAGCGGCTTCCGCATCGTCCTGTCCGCCGACCTGCCCGACGTCGTGCGTGCGCAGGTCGCGGGCGACGTCGAGGACCTCCTCGCCGCCCACGGCCTCAAGCCGGGCGACGTCGCGCGCTGGGTCGTCCACGCGGGCGGACCACGGATCCTCGACGCGGTCGAGGACGCGCTGGCGCTGCCCGCCGGGTCCCTCGACGCCAGCCGCGCGTCGCTGGCCGCGGTCGGCAACCTCTCGTCCGCGTCGGTGCTCGACGTGCTCGCCCGCACGACGGACGCCACCCCGCCCCCGCCGGCCGGCTCGCCGGGGGTGCTGCTCGCGTTCGGTCCCGGCGTGAGCGCCGAGATGGTCCTCCTCCAGTGGTCCCCGACGGAAGGCTGACACGTGCTCGCCCTCTACCTCGTCGTCGTCGGTCTCACCGCCGTCGAGCGCCTCGCCGAGCTCGTCGTCTCCACCCGCAACGCCCGGTGGTCCTTCGCCCGGGGCGGCGTGGAGACCGGGCGCGGCCACTTCCCCCCGATGGTCGCGCTGCACACGGTCCTGCTCGTCGCGTGCGTCGTCGAGGTCGTCGTCGGGCACCGACCGTTCCTGCCGTGGCTCGGCTGGCCGGCCCTCGCGCTCGTCGTCGCGAGCCAGGCGTTGCGCTGGTGGTGCATCGCGACGCTCGGCCCGCGCTGGAACACCCGGGTCATCGTCGTCCCGGGCCTGCCGCTCGTCGACCGCGGCCCGTACCGCTGGTTCCGGCACCCCAACTACGTCGCCGTCGTCGTCGAGGGCATCGCGCTGCCGCTCGTCCACACCGCGTGGGTGACGGCGCTGGTGTTCACGGCGCTCAACGCCGTCCTGCTGCTGCGGTTCCGGATCCCCGCCGAGGAGCGGGCCCTCGAGACCGTCGCGGCCTAGGCACCGGCGTGCCGGACACCGACGTCCTCGTCGTCGGCGGCGGGCCGGTCGGGCTGGCCGCGGCCGTCGGTGCGAGGCTGCGCGGTCTCGACGTCGTCGTGCTCGAGCCACGCACCGGGACGGTCGACAAGGCGTGCGGGGAGGGACTCATGCCCGGCGCCCTGCGGCTGCTCCACGAGCTGGACGTCGACCCGCCGGGGCACCCGCTCACCGGGATCAGCTACCGCTCCTCGTCCGGGCACGTCGACCACCGGTTCCGTGGTGCGCCGGGCCGCGGCGTGCGCCGCACGGTGCTGCACGACGCGCTGCGGGCCCGGGCCCGCGACCTCGGCGCGGTGACCGTGGCGGCCCGTGCCGGGGACGTCCGGGTCGACGAGCACGGTGTCGTCGTCGCCGGGGTGTCCGCGCGGTGCCTGCTGGCGTGCGACGGGCTGCACTCGACGGTCCGGCGGCGGCTCGACCTCGAGCCCCCGGCGGCCGCGCGGCGTCCGGGTCCCGACCGGCGGCGGTACGGCCTGCGCCGGCACTTCCGCGTGCGACCGTGGACGGACCTCGTCGAGGTGCACTGGTCACCGACGGCCGAGGCGTACGTCACGCCCGTGGCCCCCGACACCGTCGGTGTCGCGGTGCTCGGGCCGCGCGGTGCGGACCTCGGGACGACGCTCGCCGCGCTCCCGGAGCT
>JAEXEM010000089.1 GCA_023401045.1 Actinomycetes bacterium | reverse complement strand
CGGCAGGCCCGGGGCTCAGGCTCCGTCGGCGCCGACCCACCCCGGTGCGTCCACGCGGACGGCGCGGTCGCCGACGAGCCGGGCGAGGTCGGCCTCGAGGCGCCCGAGCTGCTCGGCACCGAGGCGGTCCGCCCACCGGGCCCGCAGGCCCTCGAGCACCGCCTCGCCGGTCCGCATCGCGTCCTGCCCGCGCCCGGTCACCTGCAGCCGCTTGCGGCGGGCGTCGCTGGGGTCGGGCTCGGTGGCGAGGTACCCCCGCTCGACGAGGGTCGCGATCGTCTTCGCCGCGGCCTGCTTCGACACCCCGAGGCGCCGCCCGAGGTCCGAGGCGCTGTCGGCACCGGCGAGGACGGCGCGCATGGCGAACTCGTGGTGCGGGCGCACGTCCTCGTAGCCGCGGGCGGCCAGCTCGGCCGTCGTCGCGTCGACGAGCGCGCGGTACCCGCTGAGCAGGAGCAGGGCGAGGTCGGCGCCGGTGCGAGGCATGCCGCCAGCGTAGGCGGCCCTTCACAACGACAACAAGGTTGTCTATAGTTGGACAACCGAGTTGACGAAAAGAGGCGCACGATGCGCATCACTCCCACCACCCGTCCGCAGCCGTCCCACGAGACCCTCGACGTCGGCGGCACCGACCTCCACGTCGTGCGGGCCGGCACCACCGGTTCCCCGCTCCTCCTGCTCCACGGGTTCCCCGAGACCTCGTGGACGTTCCACCGCGTGCTGCCGCTGCTGGCCGCGGACCACCGCGTCGTCGCCGTCGACCTGCCCGGGTTCGGCGACTCCGGCCCGGTCGCCCCCGACGCGACCAGCGCGAGCACGGCCGACCTCCTGCACCGGCTCGTCGACCGGCTCGGGCTCGGGCCCGTCCACCTGCTCGCGCAGGACGTCGCCGGGGCGACGGCCGTGCGGCTCGCGACGGCTCACCCGTCCGACGTCCGTAGCCTCGTCGCGGTCGAGGCCGGGCTGCCGGGGTTCGGGCTCGAGGCGTTCGCGGACGTCACCCGTGGCGGCTCGTGGCACATCGGCGCCCTCACCGCGCCCGGCGTGCCGGAGACGTTCCTCGCCGGGCGAGAGCGTGAGCTGCTGCGGACGTGGTTCGCCACGATGACGGCGGTCCCCGGAGCCGTCACCGAGGACGACCTCGACGAGCTCGCGCGCGGGTTCGCCCGCCCCGACGGCTGGCGTGGCGCGACCGCCCTCTACCGCTCGATGCTCACCGAGGGCGAGGAGCTGCGCGCGCTCCTCACGTCCCACCCGCTCACCGTGCCCGTCCTCGCGGTCGGCGGCGGCGGCGGACCCTTCACCGCGGCGACGATGCAGCAGGTCACCGCCGGGGAGGTGGTGGCGGTCCAGCTCGACGGCGTCGGGCACCACGTCGCCCTCGAGGCCCCGGAGCGCCTGGCGGAGACCGTGCTCCGGTTCCTCGCCGACGTCGACGGGCTCCCGCTCAGCCGACCGTGAGGCGCCGAGGGTGGCCCGCGCGGTCACTGCGGCCGCCGCACCTCGTGGTCATGGACTCGGCCTGGGGTCGACGCTTCAGGCGGAGCCGAGCAGCCAGCGCTCGACACGGACCTCGACGAGGACGCGCGGGCCGTCCTGGCGCTCGTCGGCGGCGTCCCATCCGTCGTACTTCTCGGCGAGGCGCGCGAGGATCCCGGGGTGCTCGTGCACGTCTCGGTGCACGGTCGCGGTGCCCTCGGCCACTGCCGGCGCCGCACCGGTGCCGTCGACCGCGAGGGCGACCCGAGGCTCGCGGGCGAGGTGCCGGCACTTCGCCGTCACGGTCGACGTCGCGAGCCAGAAGGTGTCCCCGTCGAGCACGAACCACACGGGCGTGACGTGCGGCGAACCGTCCGCACGCAACGTCGTCAGCCAGGCGCACCGCGCTGCGGCGGCCGCGCCCGGAGTGGGGGACGGGGGTGAGGTCGGCGCCGGGGTCACGGCGAGGACTCTCCTCGGGCCGCGGCCGTCCGGCAAGCGGCAGCATCGCGTGAGGTGCCGGCCGGTCAGCGGCCGGGTCGAGCGGGGGTCTCCGATCGCCTCGAGGGTGCGCATCCGACTTGCCCCGGTTCTGCCACGGCGGGACGATCGACCGCAGCGGCACCGTGACGGCCGGCGGAGGCCTCATCCGCGGGGGTTCTGATGGACGAGCGCGACGACGCGAGCCTGCTGGCTCTCATCTCCGCCGTCGCCTCGGGCGACGCGGACCGCGGCGACGTCGCCGCGCGGATGCGCGAGATGGGGATCGACAGCCTCGACGTGCTGCTCGAGGTCGTCGCCGCGTGGACACGCGCGGCGCCGGCGCGCCGGTCGCTGGCGGTGCGCCTCGACCCGGGGGGCATGCTGCCCCCGCTCGACGAGGAGCGGCGTCGGCAGATCGTCCACCCCAGGCCCACCGTGCCGCTCCTGGTCCGCGGCGTCCTCTACGACCCTGAGGACATCGCCCGCTTCGACGGCCGGGAGCTCCACATGATCGCGACCCGCCCCGGCGACCCCGTGCTGGCGATCGACGACGGCCCGCTCATGCGCAGCTGGTGGCAGATGTCGTACATCGAGACGATGACGCAACGTGGGTCGACGTCATCTGGCGGGGTACGGCCCGAGGGGTGGGGCGGCGGCAGCCGCGGCGGGTACATCGGGGTCACGTACACGCCCGACCCGCCCGGTACACCCCCGCCGCCTCCGCGCCGCACGGCGACGTTCCACGAGGACGACGGGTTCCGCGGCAGCGACTTCGAGACCGTCTCGGGATGGGGCTACGAGGACCTCACCGAGCTCTCGTACACGTTCCTCGGCACGGGCGACTGGAACGACACCATCTCGTCGATCTCGTTCCACGGTGCCACGACGGCCATCCTCTACGAGCACGTCGGGTGGGGCGGGTCGACCCTGACCCTCGGCCCGGGAGACGTGTGGGAGCTGCGCTCATGGGGCTGGAACGACCGCGCATCGGGTGCCGGCTGCTGGTGACCTACCGGTCACGGGTGGCAGGGGGCGAGGCGAGGAGTGCGCCGGTTGGCGTGGGGCGATCGCACGCCGGCTCACGGGTGCGCGGCGAACCCGCCCACGGGCAGCTCCCGCACGCTGCGGAACTCCCGCCGCCGCCCGTCCACCGGGTCCGTGAACGCGACCTGCGCCGCGAGCAGCTGGAGCGGCTCGCGGAAGTCGTCGAGGTCGACCTCCCGCTCGACCGGGTAGAGCGGGTCGCCGACGATCGGCACCCCCAGCCCGCTCATGTGCAGGCGGAGCTGGTGGGTGCGCCCGGTCAGCGGGGTGAGCCGGTAGACGCCGAAGCCGTCGAGCTCCTGCTCGAGCTCGACACGCGTCTCGGCGTTGACCGGGGCACCGGGCACCACCTCGGCGTGCGCGGTGCCGCGCACCTTGCGGATGTGGTCCCGCACGACCGCCGGCAGCGCGAGGTCGGGGTGCAGGGGAGCCAGGGCGCGGTACGTCTTGTCGACCGCGCGGCGCTCGAACGCCGTCTGGTAGGCGCCTCGCCACCGCTGCTCGGTGGCGAGCAGGAGCACGCCCGAGGTCGCGCGGTCGAGCCGGTGCAGCGGTGAGAGCTCGGGCAGGTCGAGCTCGGCGCGCAGCCGCACGACGACGCTCTGCACGATGTGCCGCCCGCGGGGGATCGTCGAGAGGAACGGCGGCTTGTCGACGACGACGAGCCGCTCGTCGCGGTGGAGCACGTGGATCTCGCCGGGGACGACGGGCTCGTCCCGGACGATGCGGTGGAACCACACGTGCCGGGCCGGGACGTAGGCGTCATCGTCCCGCAGCGCGCGGCCGTCCGCGTCGACGAAGCTCCCGTCGGCGAGCATGCCGTCCACGTCGACGTGCGTCGGCAGCCGGTCGCGCAGCCAGGCGCCCATCGTCGGCCACCGGGCGGTGACGCCCCGCTGCGGCGGCGGGGTGCACAGCCGGGCCGGCGGGAGGCCGTGGCGCGCCGGCAGGGGGGAGCGAGGTGGCACGTGTCGATCGTAGGAGCCGTCCCGGCCCGCCCCGGCCCGCGGGTCAGGCGGCGAGCGGCCCCAGGCGGCCCCATGCGACGACGACGGCGAGCGCGAGCAGGACGACGTTGACGGGGATCATGCTCTGCTCGCCGCGCCGGGCGTGGACGACCGCGGCGAGCGCCATCGTCACCGCGAGGCCGATCGCGGCGATGGGCGTGAGCACGGGCGCGATGCCGGTCGCGGCGGGGAGGACGAGCCCGAGCCCTCCGAGGATCTCGACGACGCCGATGAACCGGACCGTCGGGGTGGAGAAGTCGGCCACCCAGGGGAGCATCTTCTCCAGCCGCTCACGCGGCTGGCTCGCCTTCATGACGCCGGCGGCGACGAAGGCGAGGGCGAGCAGCACCTGGACGATCCACAGGGCGACGGTCATGGCGGGCCTCCAGGTGACGGGCCCGGGCGGACGTCCGGACCGTTACTTGACACGGGAAGTAATTGTGTCGAGCAGGTGCTTCCCGCGTCAAGTAACGTGCGGGGCATGGACCCCGAGCCCCGCTGGTTGTCGCCGGAGCAGCGCAGCGCGTGGATCGCGCTCTCGGCCGTCACCGTCGTGCTGCCCGCCGCCCTCGACGCGCAGCTCGAGCGCGACGCCGGGATCAGCCTGGCCGAGTACCGGGTGCTGTCCTGGCTCTCGATGTCCCCCGAGCGCACCGCCCGGATGAGCGACGTCGCGCTGCGGGCCAACCTGCAGCTGCCCCACATGTCGCGCGTGGCGACCCGGCTCGAGCAGCGCGGCTGGCTCACGCGCCGCACCGACCCGAGCGACCGCCGCGCCGTCCTCGCGACCCTCACCGACGCCGGCTGGGCGAAGGTGCAGGAAGCCGCACCAGGGCACGCCGAGGAGGTGCAGCGCCTCGTGTTCGACCACCTCAGCCTCGAGCAGGTCCGCCAGCTGCGCCGGATCGGCGTCCGCATCGCCTCCGCCGCGCGGCCGGACCTGCACCTGCCCGGGTGAGCAGGCCGGGGGCCCGGCCCGCGCCGCGGTGACGGTGCGAGCCGGGCCGTCGGGCTCGTCAGGCCCGGGTGTCCGTGCCGTCGAGGAGCCCGGAGAGCCACTGCGGGCGGAGCAGTCGCGGCTCGACCTCCAGCGCCCACGGGTGCACCTTGCGCACGTACCGGAGGTACCCCTCGACGGAGGCGCCGAGCGAGGCGGGGAAGTGCAGCCGCCAGCGGTCCCAGTCGACGAACAGCGCCCGGAACCCGCCGTGCGGGTAGGTGACGACGAGGTGTCGCACGCCGCCGGCCGTGGCCTCGTCGTTCATCGCGCGGAGCTGCACCGCGTGGAAGTGCTGGTGCCGTGCGGTGAGCGAGTCGTCGTGGCCGAACAGCCGGTGGTGCAGGGCGTCCTCCTCGCGCACACGGTCCCGGTCGAGCGGCGTGAGCAGCCGTGCGCCGTGCAGCCCGCCGAAGGTCGCGTCGACGTGCAGGCAGGTCTCGCACGCGAGGACGCGGCCGAACCGGTCGGGCTGGAGGCGGGGCCTCGCTCGCTGGCACACCTCGCACAGCAGAGCGGAGAAGGTGTCCGCCACGCCGCTGGGCGTGACGATGGGGAACTCCTCGATGGTGTCCACGGGTGAACGCGGACGTGCACCGGCCATGCGCGCGGGCGGCACGTGGCCCTCGACGACGCGACGGCGGCGCCGCACCCGCAGGTGCGACGCCGCCGTCATCACCCGGCACGTGGCCGGGGAGGTTCAGCTCAGGAGCAGCTGAGGGAGGTGGGCGACGGTGCGCTGCCGTTGCCGATGAACCCGAAGGTCGTCGACTGGCCCGAACCGACCGAGCCGTTGTACGGCGCGTTGCTCACCGTGCTGCCGGAGATGACGCCGTTCCACACGTTGTTCGTCTGGACGCCCGACGGGAGGGTGACCCGCCAGCCGTTGATCGCGGACGAGCCGGCCGAGACGGTCACCGTCGCCTGGTAGCCGCCGGGCCACGAGTTGGCGATCGTCAGCGCGGCGGTGCAGCTGCCGTTGCCGGGCGTCGGCGTGGGCACCGGCGTCGGGGACTCCGTGTTGCCCGGGTCCGAGGTGGGGCTCGGCGTGGGCGTCGGGGTCGGCGTGGGCGTCGGGGTGGGGGTCGGCGTGGGCGTCGGGTTCGGCGTCGCGGCGTTGAGCGTGTTGAGCACCGAGGTGTACGCCTGCTTCTTGTTGCCGCTGCCGTCGAAGAGCAGCGGGGTACCGCCCGAGCGCCACGAGTCGGTGTCACGCACGCCCCACACGGTGATGCCCGTGCAGCGCGCGACGTTGAGGCAGGCCTGGACGACCTTGCGGTAGTTCTCCGCCTGCGCCGAGCCGGAGCCCTCGATGTCGAGCTCGGTGATCTGCACGTCGACACCGAGCGCCGCGAAGCTCTCGATCGTCGTCTGGTAGTTGCTCGGCACCGGGCTCTGCGGGTTGAAGTGCGACTGCAGGCCGACGCAGTCGATCGGCACGCCGCGCTGCTTGAAGTCACGGACCATGCGGTAGACGCCCTGGGTCTTGGCGTGCGACCAGTCGTCGATGTTGTAGTCGTTGTAGCAGAGCTTGGCCTGCGGGTCGGCCGTGCGGGCGGTGCGGAACGCGACCTCGATCCAGTCGCTGCCGGTGCGCTCGAGGTTGGAGTCGCGACGGCCGCCGGAGCTGCCGTCCGCGAACGCCTCGTTGACGACGTCCCAGGCGTAGATCTTGCCCTTGTAGTACGACGCGACCCCGTTGACGTGGTTGATCATCGCCTGCCGCAGCTGCGAGCCCTCCATGCGCTGCATCCAGCTCGGCTGCTGCGAGTACCAGGCCAGCGCGTGCCCGCGGACCTGCTTGCCGTTCTGGCGCGCCCAGTTGAGGATCCGGTCGCCGTTGGAGAAGTTGAACTGGCCCTGGTTGGGCTCCGTCGCGTCCATCTTCATCTCGTTCTCGGCCGTGATCATGTTGAACTCACGGTTGGCGATGGTCGAGTACGTCGAGTCGCTCAACCGGTTGGCGGCGATGGCGGTGCCGAAGTACCGCCCGCTCTGTGCGGCGGCCTCCTGGAGCGTGGAGCCGGCGGCCTGCGCGGGGACGGCGGCCAGGGCCGTCACCCCGAGCGCGAGGACCGCGATCGCGGCCGCGCCACGTGCGGCTGTCGGCCGCCGGCGCCGGAGCGTGGATGGGGGGGTCATCGTTCCTCCTAGATGAGCCGAGGCCGGTCGTCGTCGAGCCGGGCGGCGGACGATTCACTCTTCGGCCCCGGGCATCCACGGTCAACGCGCGAAACGCTTCACGTTTCGGCGCGTCGAGCGACAGTGAAGGAACGCGTCAGGGTGCCGGCCGCTGCGTGGCGGCCGGCGGGTCGGAGGGGATGAGCACGGTCGAGAAGAGCCGGCGGGTGCGACCCTCGCCCGGCGGCAGCGCGAGCCGCGGCTCGAGGACGGCGCGCAGGTCTGCGAGCAGCTCGACCGTCTCCTCGTCGGTGAGGTGCAGGCCGTGCTGACGGAACCCGACGAGGTCGCGCGCGAGGTCGATGTCGTCGCGGTCGAGGTACCGCTCGAACTCCGCGAGCAGCCCGGCGACGAAGGTGAGGAAGCCGCGGCGGTGGTCGTCGACCGACATGGCACGCGCTGCCTCGGCGTCGACGTGGACGGCCCCGGTGCGCAGCCGGTACGTGCGCTCGACGGCGCCACGCACGCGGCGTTCGTCGACGACCTCGAGCACGCCACCGTCGGCGAGCGCGGCGACCTGCCGGTAGAGCGTCGCGGTGGGGACCTCGGGCAGCTCGGCACGCAGCTCCGAGGTCGTCAGTGCGCGGTCGCCGAGGAACGCCTGTGCGATCCGCAGCCGGACGGGGTGCAGGAGCACCTCCGTGGCGGTCATCCCCAAGGTCGAGCCCCTTCCTCGTGGAGACATGTTGACATCGTTCCCATCACTGAGAATGATATCAGCATCGAGATCGTCACGTGCCCCGCGACCGAGCGGCACGTGACCCCGGCAGCACGAGAGGACGACGCACGATGACCGAGACGACCCTGGCGGTGGCCACCGCCGACCACACGCTCGTCGGCACCCTGACGACGCCGTCGGGCCCCGGGCCGTACCCGGCCGCCCTGCTCGTGCCGGGCTCGGGCCCGGTCGACCGCGACTCCGACCACCGGCGGATGCGGCTGGGGATCACCCGGGAGCTCGCGCAGGCGCTCGCCGCCGCCGGTCTCGCGACCTTCCGCTACGACAAGCGCGGCGTCGGCGAGAGCACCGGCGGCGACTGGCGAGCCGCGGGCTTCCACGACGCGGCCGCCGACGTCGCCGCCGTCCTCGACGCGCTCGCGGCCCGCCCCGAGG
>JAEXEM010000053.1 GCA_023401045.1 Actinomycetes bacterium | reverse complement strand
GCGGCGGGGCCCTCAGGGGACGCTGTGCGGCGAGCGGATCCGACGGTGCCTGGGGTCGGCTCGCCGCCCCAGCGACGCCGCTGCCCGAGCGGTTCGGCGACGCGGCGGCGCGCCTCCCGCGGAGGTCAGGACGCGGCGGCCGCGGGCGTCGACGAGGCGGACGTCGAGGACGACGTCGAGGAGGAGGTGGTCGACGACGTCGATGAGGAGTCCGACGAGCCCGACGACGTGCTCGGGGTGGAGGGCGTCGAGGACGTCGAGCCGCCCCGGGCGTCGGTGCGGTAGAAGCCCGAGCCCTTGAAGACGACACCGACGGACGAGAACACCTTGCGCAGCCGGCCCTCGCACTGCGGGCACACGGTGAGGGACTCGTCGGTGAAGGACTGCTGCGCCTCGAAGGCGTGGTCGCAGGCGGTGCAGCGGTAGGCGTACGTGGGCACTGGTGACTCCTGTGGTCCTCGCCGGGCCTGCCCGGCCGTGTGGTCCTCGCCCCGCTGGTGCGCTCCGTGCGGCGGGCTCCGGGGCGGCGGACGGCCGCCGGGCCCTCGGCGTCCGGGCCGGCACGCGGCTGGCACTCACGAGGTTCGAGTGCCAACTGTAGCGACACCGTCAAGCGGGCTCGCGGGTACCCTGCGTCCGTGCCCCGCCGCCGCAGCCGCCCCGTGCTCATCGCCGTCTCCGCGATCGTCGTGCTCGTCCTGGTGGCGACGGCCGTGGTCGCAGGTCTCGTCGTACGTCGCCCGCTGCCCGACGTGAGCGGCCGCCAGGAGCTGCCGGGGCTCGGGGCCGAGGTCGAGGTGACGCGCGACGCGCGCGGGGTGCCGACGATCGTCGCGCGGACCGCGACCGACCTCTTCATGGCACAGGGCTACGTCGCGGCGCAGGACCGGTTCTTCGAGATGGACTACCGGCGCCACGTCACCGCCGGCCGGCTGGCCGAGCTCGTCGGTGCGGACGAGGACGCCGTCCAGGCCGACAAGGTCGTCCGCACGCTGGGCTGGCGGCACGTCGCCGAGCAGGAGTGGCCCCTGCTGTCCGCGGCCACGCGGTCCTACCTCGAGGCGTACGCGGCGGGCGTCAACGCCTACCTCGCCGGCCGCGACCCGGGCTCGATCGCCGTGGAGTACACGGTGCTGGGGATGCGGGTGCCCCAGGAGGCCCCCGCCCCGTGGGACCCCGTCGACTCCCTCGCGTGGCTCAAGGCGATGTCCTGGGACCTGCGCTCGAACTACGACGCGGAGCTCTCGCGCGCCCTCACGTACCGCTCGGTCCAGGACGTCGCGCGCGTCGACTCGCTCTTCCCCGCCTACCCGGCGGACCGGAACCTGCCCATCGTCACGACGGCGCCGACGGCCGCCCCGGGGGCCGGCACCGTGAGCGACGAGGCGCTCGACCTCACCGCGGACGACCTCCAGGAGGCGCTGGCCGCCGCGGACCGCGCGCTCGCGGCCACGCCCCGCCTCGTCGGCGAGGGGGACGGCGTCGGCTCGAACTCGTGGGTCGTCTCGGGGGAGCACACCGTCTCCGGGCGGCCGATCCTCGCGAACGACCCCCACCTCGGCATCTCCGCGCCCGGCATCTGGTCGCAGGTGGGGCTGCGGTGCGCGGACGTCTCCGACGCGTGCCCGTTCGACGTCACCGGCTTCTCGTTCGCGGGGATGCCGGGGGTGCTCATCGGCCACAACGCCGAGCTGGCCTGGGGCCTGACGAACATGGGCGCGGACGTCACCGACTTCTTCCTCGAGCGGGTCGACCGCACCGAGGTGCTCGTCGACGGCGAGCGCGTCCCGCTCGACCTGCGCCCCGAGACGATCAAGGTCCCCGGCGAGGAGGACGTCGTCATCGTCGTCCGCTCGACGCGGCACGGCCCGATCGTCTCCGACGTGCTCGGCGTCTCCGAGGCCGGGCAGGTCCCGGTGCCGGAGGACGCTCCCGGCCGCCGGTTCGAGGTCTCGCTCGCGTGGACCGCGCTCGTCCCGGGCCGCACGTTCGACGCCCTGTTCTCCCTCATGACGGCGAGCGACGCCGAGGACGTGCGCGCCGCGGCCGAGATGTTCGACGTCCCGGCGCAGAACATCGTCTTCGCGACGACCGACGGCACCATCGGCTACCAGGCGCCGGGGCGCATCCCGCTGCGGGCCCAGGTCGAGGGCGCGCTGCCCTCGGACGGGACGTGGCCGCGTCCCGGCTGGGACAGCGCCTACGACTGGCAGGGGTGGGTCGACCCGGCGGACATGCCCCGGGTCGTCGACCCCGTCGAGGGCTTCGTCGTCACCGCGAACCAGGCCGTCACCGCGCCCGGCACCGGCCCGTTCCTCGCCGAGGACGTCGACTACGGGTACCGCAGCCAGCGCATCCGCGACCTGCTCACCGAGCAGATCACCGCAGGGCGGAAGGTCGACACCGTCTCGACGGCGGTGCTGCAGGTCGACCAGCACAGCCCGTACGCCGAGGTGCTCGTGCCCGCGCTCCTCGGCATCGACCTCGACGACGCGTTCTCGGCCGCCGGCCAGGACCTGCTGCGGGACTGGGACCGCGTGATGAGCGAGGACTCCGCCGCAGCGATGTACTTCGCGGTCGTGTGGGCCGAGGTGCTCGAGCTCACCTTCGCCGACGACCTGCCCGACGGCCACGGGCCGTCCGGCGGCTCCCGCTGGCTCGAGGTCGTCCGCGGGCTCCTCGACGACCCGACCTCGCCGTGGTGGGACGACCGGTCGACGCCGGGTGTCGTCGAGGGACGTGACGACGTCCTCGCCCGGGCGCTCGTCTCGGCCCGGACGCGGCTGACGGCGAAGATCGGGGCCCGCACCGACGACTGGTCGTGGGGCAAGCTCCACGTCGCCGCGCCGACGCACCCCCTGCTCGGCGGCGACGGCGTGCCCGCGCTCGTCCACCGGCTCGTCAACCCGCCGGCGCAGCGTGTCGGCGGCGGCGCGTCGAGCGTCGACGCGACGGCCTGGGACGCGTCGTCGGGCACGTTCGAGGTGACGTCCGCGCCGTCGATGCGGATGGTCGTCGACCTCGGCGACCTCGACTCCTCGACGTGGGTCAACCTCACCGGCACGTCGGGCCACCCCGCGAGCGTCCACTACGACGACCAGCTCGCGGCGTGGGCGCGGGGCGAGCAGTTCCCGTGGCCGTTCTCCGAGGCGGCGGTCGAGGCGGACGCCGCGGTGCGCCAGACGCTCGTGCCGGCCGGCGGCTGACAGCCGTCGGTCCTGCGGTCAGCGGACCGTGGCCGGCCACCAGCCCTCGGGCGTCACGTACCCCGTGACGAGCCGGTCGTGGGGCTCGCGTGGGACCTCGTCGACCACCTCGTCCTCGTGGACGAGCGCGACGACGGGCACCTCCGGGCGGACGTGCTCGAGGACCCGGTCGTACCAGCCGCCGCCCTGACCGAGCCGGCCGCCGGCGGGGTCGACCGCGAGGGCCGGCACGAGGACGACGTCCGCCGCGGCGAGCGCGGCGGCACCGAGGGC
>JAEXEM010000038.1 GCA_023401045.1 Actinomycetes bacterium | reverse complement strand
GTCGTCACCGGGGGCGACGGTCGCCGCGTCGAGGACACCACGGACCGTCTCGGCGGCGTCGACCTGGTGCTGGACCGCCTCGGCCAGCTCGTCGACCCACGGTCGCAGCGCGGCGAGCGCCCCGCGCAGGGTCCGGCCGACGACGGTGCGTGCCCGGTCGGGCCCGGCGAGCATGGTGAGCCACCGCATGACGGGCGCGACGACGCTCGGCTCCAGGGGGCCGGCGTGCGGCCCGACGTCCGGCACGACGAACAACGGGGACCCGCCCAGACCGTGCGCGCGCAGCCGCTCGAGCAGGTCGCCACGGATCGTCGGCAGCGAGGCGGCGGGCACCCGGTTGAGCACCATCGCGACGGACGTGCTGCGCTCGACGGCCGCCTCGAGCACCTGCCACGGCAGGGCGTCGCCGTACCGGGCGGCCGTCGTGACGAACAACCACAGGTCGGCGGCCTCGAGGAGGCGGTGGGCGGTGTCGCGGTTCGAGTCGAGCACCGAGTCGAGGTCGGGCGCGTCGAGGATCGCGATCCCGCGCGGCACCGTCTCCGCGGCGACGGCCGTCACCTCGACGAGCACCGGGTGGTGCGAGAGCAGCTCGGTGTCGAGGGGGTGGTGGACGAGGACCGGCTCGCGGGTCGTCGGCCGCAGCACCCCCGCCGCGGTGACCTCGCGGCCGACGAGCGAGTTGACGAGCGTCGACTTGCCGGCCCCGGTGGAGCCGGCGACGACGACGACCGCGGGCGCGGACAGCTCGGTGAGCCGCGGCACGAGGTGCTCGTCGAGCTGGTCGACGAGCCGGGCGCGCGAGCCGCGGGCCTGCGCGACGCCCTCGAGGTCGAGCGGGAACCCGGTGCGGTCGACGTCGCGGCGCAGGTCCTTGACCGCGTCGAGCAGCGACGTCTGCGCGAGCGGTCTGGCCAGCACGTCGGCAGCGGACGAGGTCGCACGCGGCCCCGGCGCAGGCACGGCGGGCTGCGCAGGTGCGGTCCCCGGCGGCGCTGTCACGGCGCCATTCTCCCCCGTCATGTCTGACCAGGCCAAACGCGGCGCGCGGGTGACGTGCCACGTGCTCCGCCCGTCGCGGGGTCCGGACGTGGTAGGCGCACCGCACCGCAGACCGGGGGCTCGTGCGGACGCCACTACGCTGGGAGGCCGGCCCCCGTAGCTCAATGGATAGAGCAACGGCCTTCTAATCCGTCGGTTGCAGGTTCGAGTCCTGCCGGGGGCGCCCACCGCCGCGGCACGCCCGTCACTCCCGCTCGACCACCCGCCGCGCGACCTCGTACCCCTGCCGGGAGAGGACGAGCTCGAACGACTCCCCGGGGTTGAGGACCGAGCCGACCTGCGACGCGTCGCCCCACTCGCCCGGGGTGCCGCCGGACAGCCGGTCGATGACGACGTAGTCCGGCACGGGGTTCGCGTTCCCCAGCCAGTACACGTCGGTGGTGTCGACGAGGTACGACATGAGCCCGACGTCGCTGACGACCGTGACGCCGGGCGGGACGGCGTCGAGCGCCGCCCGCGCGGCCTGCGCGCGGGCCGTCGAGAAGTGCAGCCCCGGGTTCGTCAGGTGCCACAGCGGCCACTGCGGCATGAGGACGAGGCTCGCGGTCAGCCCGACGGCGGGGGCGTACCGGCTGTACCGGCGCAGCCACCCCGGTCCGCCACGGCGTGCACGGTCGATGCCGTCGAGCATCGCGAGGTAGGCGATCGGCATGAGCACCGCGCTGTAGTGCCACGTCGGCTCCCAGTGCCCCGTCTCCTCGGAGAGGAAGCGCCAGCCGAGGGTCGGCAGCGCCACGAGGACGAACGGCGAGCGCAGCGCGATCGCCCCGGTGACGACGACGAGCAGCCACACCGTGTACCCCTTGGCGGGCGCGTACAGGCCGACGGGGTCGGCGAGCTGCCCGAGGACGTCGACCCGCGTGCCGTACTCCCACTCGCCGTCCGGGTTGAGCGCGGGCAGCACGACGCTCGTCGCCAGGAGGAACGCACCCAGGCCCCAGGCCGTGAGACCCAGGTAGACCCAGCGCCGGGCCCGCCAGGCGAGCAGCAGCCCGAGGACCGCCGTCGTCAGCCCGAGGTCCTCCTTGACGAGGACGAGCAGCGCACCGGCGACCACCGCGGTGCGCCACCGCCCGCGCAGCACGCCCGACAGTGCGACCGCGAGCAGCGGGACGGCGAAGGCGATCTCGTGGAACTGCGCCTCGACCGCGTACTGCAGCCCCCAGCTCAGCCCGGCCGCGAGGCCGACGAGGCCGCCGACCAGCCGCCCGAGCAACGGGACGGCGGCGTGCGTGACGACCGCGGCCGCCGCACCGAGGAGCACGCTCTGGACGACGAGCAGCGTGAACGCTGACGGTGCGAGGGAGTACACCGGGCCGAGGAGCACGAGCAACGGGTGGAAGTGGTCCCCGAGCAGGTTGAACCCCTCGCCCTTGATGGTGACGACGGGCGCCTGCCACGCGGCGTACCGTGCGGCGAGCTGGGTGAAGATGCCGAGGTCCCAGGACCGCACGGCGAAGGCCTGCCACTGCGCCCACGAGTGCAGCGTGTACAGCGCGGCGACGAGCACCCCCACGCCGAGCGCGAGGAGGCGCGTCTGCCGGGCGGTCACCGCCGGTGGGGCGACTCCGTCCACGGGCTCCGGGTCCGCGGCTCGCGCGGCAGGACCGTCACCGCTCGCGCCGTCCGCGCCGGGGGCGGCACCGTCCCCGTCGTGCGCGGACCGGGGGCCGGCGTCCGTCGCGGCGCCGTCGAGCGCCGGTGCCGAGGCGCCTGCCTCGTCGGGTCGTGGTGTCACCGCGGCCTCCTGGGCACCGGGCGGCGCGGAGCGCCGTTGGACGCCCGGCATCCTTTCACGGCCGGCACGGCGCCGCGGCTCGTCCCGCACCGAAAACACGGTGACGAACGGGACGTATCTCTGGTGCCCTTGCGCCATCCCATCCCTACGACGGCACGCCCCGACCGGGGCGCGCCTCGCCGTGCTGCCAGGAGGCCGACCATGCATCCGCTCACCACCTACGAGGTCCACGTCCAGGACCTGCGACGCACCCTCGAACGCTCGCTCGGGCGCACGGACGCCCGCGCCGCGCGCCCGCGTGCGCGCCGCCGGTCGTCCGGACGTGACGACGCCCGCGGTCGGCCCCCGGAC
>JAEXEM010000037.1 GCA_023401045.1 Actinomycetes bacterium | reverse complement strand
GCCTGCATGATGGCGTGCCCGAGCCCGCGGCGGCGGGACTGCGGGCGCACGTACACGGCGTCGAGCGCGAGCACCGGGGTGTCCGTCAGCGGCCCGGGGCCGAGCACGCGGCACAGCGCGAGCCCGGCGGTGCGCCCGTCGCACGTCCCCACGAGGACGGCGCCGTCGTCCATCGAGGCGAGCACCGAGAGCTGGCGCCGCAGGCGCTCACGGTCGTCGGAGCAGAGCTGCCTCCCGACGGCGGCCTCCGCCCGCGCCTGCAGGCAGAGGTCGACGAGGTCCTCCAGGTCGGACGGCGTCGCACGACGCACCTGCACACCTGGCCGCACGGCGGGCCTCCCGGGGGACGACGGAGCTGCTGGCACCGTGCGCACGTCTCCCCCGCCCGTGCGCACCGGTCGATCATGACGCACCTCGTGCCCGCTGCCTAGTGCCCTCGCACCCCCGGTCCGCCGAACCCGGACGAACCGTCGCGGACCGGGCCGTCGGGGCGAGAGGGCCGCGAACTGGTGGCATCCGGATCCGCCCAGACCCTCGCGAACTGGAAATGAACAGGACACAATCCCTCCCTATCGTCTGCTTCCCGGCGGGCGACGTCCCGCCCCCGACGTGCGGCCGCCCCCGGCCGGCGCCCCGGACCCACCCAGGACGGAGGTCTCCCGTGCGAGCTGTCGCCTGCCGGGACCGATCCGTCGCCCCACGGCGTGGAGCCGCAGCCCTGCTGCTCGGCCTCCTCGTGGCACTGTCGACGCTCGTCGTCGCCGGGCCCGCCCGTGCGGCGACCACACCGTGCACGCCCGACGACGCCACCGCCTGCCTCAACGTCACCGTCACCCAGCCGGGGACCGGACCCGCGGCCGGTGTCGCCGTGACGGTGAACGGCGAGGCCGGCACCGTCGAGGCGACGACCGACGAGGCCGGGCGCGCCTCCGTGCCGCTCACCGCGGCGGGCGACTACACCGTCACGGTCGACGAGAGCACCCTGCCGGCCGGCACGGTGCTCAAGGACGCCGGGGCGGACCCCGCGACCGTCACCGTCGCGCTCGGCCGCTCGGCGGGACGCATCGTCCAGGTGGTCCGGCCCGGCGAGGCCGGCGCGGACGAGGGGCCGTCGGCGGGCTCGCCGTCCGCCACCGAGGGCACCGGCAGCGGGAACGGCACCGACCCGGGCGAGGACGCCGGCGCCGAGGCCGAGGCCTCCGCGGAGGCCTCGGCGGGACCGGGCACCAACCGCTACCTGCAGCTCGTCCTCGCCGGGACGATCTTCGGGATCCTCCTCGCTCTGGCGTCGCTGGGGGCGAACCTCATCTACGGCACGACGGGGCTGTCGAACTTCGCGCACGGCGAGCTCGTCACCCTCGGCGCGATGACCGCGTTCATGGCCGTCCAGTGGTGGCACCTGCCGCTGTGGGCGGGCATCGTCGTCGCGACCGCCGCCGGTGCGGCCGCCGGGTGGGTGCTCGACCGGGCGATCTTCGGCCCGCTGCGCCGGCGCGGCGTCGGTATCACGCAGCAGATGATCGTCACCATCGGCCTCGCGCTCGCGATGCTCTCGGCGTTCCTCTTCTTCTACGGCGCGCAGCCGGCCCCGATCGTCTCGGGGATCTCGCAGCGCATGCAGCTCGGTCCGGTCCAGGTCTCGGGGCAGTCCCTCGTCTCTGTCGCGATCGCCCTCGTCGTGCTCGCCGCGGTCGCTCTCACGCTGTCGCGCACCCGGATCGGCCGGGCCACCCGCGCGGTCTCGGACAACCCCGCCCTCGCGGCCGCGACCGGTATCAAGGTCGAGACCGTCATCAACCGCGTGTGGATCGTGTCCTCCGCGCTCGCCGCGCTCGGGGGCGTGCTGCTCGCGCTGTACCTCAACACGACGCGGTTCAACTTCGGCTCGACGCTGCTGCTCCTCATGTTCGCCGCCATCACGCTCGGCGGCCTGGGGTCCCCGGCGGGCGCCGTGCTCGGCGCGCTCGTCATCGGGCTCGTCGTCGAGCTGTCGACGCTCGTGCTGCCCAACGACATGCGGTACGCCAGCGCGCTCGTCATCCTCATCCTCGTCCTGCTGCTGCGGCCGCAGGGCATCCTCGGACGCGCCGAGCGCGTGGGCTAGCGGGAGGTCGTCGCCGACATGGACTTCGGACAGCTGCTCACCAACGTCCTCAACGAGATGCTCGGCCCGGTCGCGATCGCGTACGCGCTCGCCGCGATCGGGCTCAACATCCACTTCGGGCTCACCGGGCTCATCAACATGGGCCAGGCGGGCTTCATGCTCCTCGGTGCGTACGGCTTCGCGATCGCGACGATCCAGGGGGCCCCGCTGTGGGTCGCGTTCCTCGTCGCCGTGGCCGTCGCGGTGGTGTTCGCCCTGCTGCTCGGCCTGCCGACCCTCAAGCTGCGCGGCGACTACCTCGCGATCGTCACGATCGCCGCGGCAGAGATCGTCCGGATGGTCGGCCGGTCGACCGCCCTCACCGACGTGACGGGCGGTTCGGAGGGCCTCACCGGCAACGCGTTCAAGCACACCTTCCAGGACGCGTCCCCCTTCCCCGACGAACGCTGGACCCTCGGCCCGCTCACCCTCGCGACGAACGCGTCGAACTCGTGGTGGCTGCGCATCGTCGGCTGGACCCTCGTGCTGCTCGCGTGCCTGCTCGTGTGGCGCCTCGTGCGCAGCCCCTGGGGCCGGGTGCTCAAGGGCATCCGGGAGGACGAGGAGGCGGTGCGGGCGCTCGGCAAGAACGTCTACGGCTACAAGCTGCAGGCACTCGTGCTCGGTGGTGCGCTGGGTGCGCTCGGTGGTGTCGTCATCGTGCTGGCGAGCTCGGTGCAGGCCGACTCCCTCGGACGCCCCGTCACCTTCAACACGTGGACGATCCTCCTCCTCGGCGGAGCCGCGACGGTCTTCGGGCCGGTGCTCGGGTCCCTGCTCTTCTGGGGGGCGCTCGTCCTCGTCCGCGGCGTGCTGCGAGGGGTCGTCCCGCCGGACGTGCTCTCCGTGCAGCAGATCGAGCAGATCGGGTGGGTGCTCGTGGGCCTCACCCTCATGCTCCTCATCGTGTTCCGCCCCCAGGGCATCCTGGGCGACAAGAAGGAGCTCGCGATCAATGCCCGCTGAGGACATCGTCGAGCAGTCACGCCGGTCCCTGGCCGACGTGCCCCGCACCCCCGGCGCACCGAAGCCCGACGCGCTCCTCGTCGCCGACGGCGTGCGCCGCAGCTTCGGGGGCGTCAACGCCGTCGACGTCGAGCACCTCGAGGTGCAGCGCCACGTCATCACCGCGCTCATCGGCCCCAACGGGGCCGGCAAGACGACCTTCTTCAACCTCATGACGGGGTTCGACAAGCCGGACGCCGGGACGTGGGTGTTCGACGGCAAGCCGCTCGCCGGCGTCGCGGCGTCCCGGGTCGCGAAGTCCGGGATGGTCCGCACCTTCCAGCTGACGAAGGCGCTCGCCCGCATGACGGTGCTCGACAACATGCGTCTCGGGGCACGCGACCAGCCCGGCGAACGGCTCCTCGCCGCACTCGTCAAGCCCGTGTGGGCGGCACGCGAGCGGGAGATCACCGACAAGGCGATGTCGCTGCTCGAGCGGTTCAAGCTCGACGCGAAGAAGGACGACTTCGCCGGATCGCTGTCCGGCGGCCAGCGCAAGCTCCTCGAGATGGCCCGGGCGCTCATGTCCGACCCGCGGCTCGTCATGCTCGACGAGCCGATGGCCGGCGTGAACCCCGCCCTCACGCAGTCACTGCTCGGGCACATCACCGACCTGCGGGACTCCGGCACGACCGTCCTGTTCGTCGAGCACGACATGCACATGGTCCGGCACATCTCCGACTGGGTCGTCGTCATGGCCCAGGGGCAGGTCGTCGCCGAGGGGCCGCCGTCGCAGGTGATGGCGGACCAGGCCGTCATCGACGCCTACCTGGGCGCGCACCACGACACCGACCTCGGTGACGACGCGCTGCTCGAGGAGGGCGGAGTCATCGACGCCGAGGCCGACGCCGAGGCGCAGGCCGAGGAGAGGACGCCGTGACCGAGACCGCAGCACCTGCGCTCCACCGCGGGGCACCCGAGGGCGAGCCGTTGCTCGTCGCCGACGAGCTGGTCGCCGGGTACGTCCCGGGCGTCAACATCCTCAACGGGTGCTCGCTCGTCCTGCACCCCGGCGAGCTCGTCGGGATCATCGGCCCGAACGGGGCCGGGAAGTCGACGCTGCTCAAGGCCCTCTTCGGGCTCGTCAAGGTGCGCGACGGCGCGCTCACGCTCAAGGGCGAGGACATCACCAACCTGCGCGCGGACGCGCTCGTCCAGCGCGGCGTGGGG
Source organism: Actinomycetes bacterium (assembly GCA_023401045.1). Lineage (GTDB taxonomy): Bacteria > Actinomycetota > Actinomycetes > Actinomycetales > Cellulomonadaceae > Cellulomonas. Next base: position 2,244 of record JAEXEM010000037.1, on the reverse strand, counting down.
TTCGTCCCGCAGACGAACAACGTCTTCCCGAGCCTGACGATCGAGGAGAACCTCCAGATGGGCGTCTACCAGACGCCCTCGCGGTACGCCGACCGGCTCGAGGCCGTCATCGGGCTCTTCCCCGAGCTGGGGCGCCGTCGCAAGCAGCGCGCCGGCTCGCTGTCGGGCGGTGAGCGGCAGATGGTCGCCATGGCCCGGGCCCTCATGCCGGAGCCCTCGGTGCTGCTCCTCGACGAGCCGTCCGCCGGGCTCTCGCCCGTCCGCCAGGACGAGGCGTTCCTGCGGACGCGCCGCATCAACAAGGCGGGCGTGTCGGTCGTCATCGTCGAGCAGAACGCCCGCCGGGCGCTGCAGATCTGCGACCGGGCGTACGTGCTCGACCAGGGGCGCAACGCCTACTCCGGGCCCGGGCGCGAGCTCATGAACGACCCCAAGGTCATCGAGCTCTACCTCGGCACGCTCGCGACCGACGTCGACGCGGCCCGCGCCACCGAGCAGGACGGCCCCGCCCCGCGGCCCGAGGCGCCCGGCACGGACGAGCCGTCGGCCTGACGCTGACGCGGCGAGCTCCGCCCGCTCCTGCCTGCCCTCACGAGGGACGGGGGCGCCGTGCGCGTGGCCGTGAGCAGCACGTCGAGGCGCGACCCCGCGCAGACGGTGCTCGCGGGCACGGTGCGCGCAGCGCGTCCGGATCCGTCCACGGTCGGTCAGGCCCGCACGACGCGACGGGCCCCGGAGCCAGTCGGCTCCGGGGCCCGTCGTCAGCTCGGCGGTCCGAGGGTCACGGACGGTCACTCACCGTCCGGGACCTCGCCCTCCTCGGAGCGGCTGAACGTGTAGGTGTTCTCCGCGCCGAACTGGTAGATGCCGATGAACGCGGACGACGGGTCGTTCGCGTCGTTGAACGGCCCGACGCCCGAGACCGCCTGGTAGGCGATGTCCTCGCCGCTCTCCACGAGCTCGGAGCACTCCTTCCAGCCGGTGCACTCCGTGCCACCGTCGGCGCCGGAGACGGCCGCCATGTTCGCCTGGATGGTCGCACCGTCGGAGGCGCCGCCCTTGAGCGCGGCGAGCGCGACGAGCATGACCGCGTCGTACGACTCCGGCCCGTAGGAGTAGTCCTTGAGGTCGGGGTCGACCTCGAGCATCCGGGTCCGGAACTCCTCCGACGGGTAGGCACCCGGGAGCGTGCCCTGCGCGTTCGTCAGCGTGTCCGGCGGGAAGCCGACCTCACCCTCGACCCCGAAGTTCTGCAGGTTGCCGTCGACGAAGTACGTCTTGCTCATGTCCCAGTTCTGGGCGACGAGCTCCCGGACGATCGCCGGCGTCTGGTCGGTGAAGGCGAGGACGGCGATCGCGTCCGGCGAGGCGCCGATGGCCTCGCTGACGATGGTCGCGAAGTTCGTCTCGGCGGGGTCGAACTCCTGCCCCTTGGTGCCGTAGACGACCGTCCCGCCCGCGTCCGTGACGACGCCCTCGACGACGTCGCGCAGCGACGTGCCGTAGGAGTCGTTGAAGACGAGGATGCCGACGTTGCTCGCCCCGTCGCTCACGATGAGGTTGCCGAGCACGTCGCCCTGGACGGTGTCCGGCGGCGCGGTGCGGAAGTAGAACTCGTTGTACCCGGACAGGTCCGTCGCGGTGTTGGCCGGGGACACCTGGACGATGCCGGCGCCCGTGATGTCGTCGACGATGTTCTTCGACACCGACGACGACGCGGCGCCGATGATGGCCGAGACGCCCGCGGAGATGAGGCTCTGGGCGGACTGGGTGGCGACGGAGGCGTTCTGCGCGTCCGAGGAGTCGGTGTGCGTCACCTCGACGTCGGCGCCGAACAGCCCGCCGGCGTCGTTGATCTCCTTGACGGCGAGGTCGACGCCCGCGATCTCGGGCGGCCCGAGCTGGGCGAGGGAGCCGGTGACGGGAAGGATCGTGCCGATGCTCAGCGGCTCGGCCTCGCCCGAGCCCGACCCCGTGTCGTCGGAACCGGCGTCGTCCGCCCCTCCGGCACAGGCTGCCAGCGTCAGCGCGATCGCTCCGGCGACCGCCACTGCTCGTCCTGCACGTGTCGAACGATTCATGCGTCGTACCCCTCTGTGAGCACTGCACCTGGGAACCGGCGCGGATCACCGCGATGCGGCCGGAACGTACCGGAACGTACTTATCGTTTGTGTCCGACATGTGAATCGCAATGTCTCAGGGGGATGTCGTTGTGCACTTGTGACCAACGCAGCGAGCCCCGGC
>JAEXEM010000033.1 GCA_023401045.1 Actinomycetes bacterium | reverse complement strand
CCGGACGGCCGTGTCGGCGAGCCGCACGTGCGGCGCGGCCGCGTCGGCGTCGGAGAAGACGGCGACCGTCCGCAGGCCCAGCGCCCGTGCCGAGCGCAGCACACGCACGGCGACCTCGCCGCGGTTGGCGACGAGCACGGTGTCGAGCACGGGGGGCCTCTCGGGTCCGGGAGGGGCGTGTATACACGCCGGTATCCGGACCGTAGGAAGCCGCTGTTACCTCGGGCGCGCCGTCGGGTAAACGGTGCGTTACGGACAGTCAGGGCCGACGGGGCGTGCCGTCGCGTACGACGCCGCCGCTCGAGCGCTCGGTGCCGGGTGCGAGTCAGCCCGCGGTCGCCATCCTGGCCATCGCCGTCGTCGCGCGATCCATGACGACCTCGAGGGACTCCCCGACGTGCTTGTGCAGCGCGGTGAGCGACTCGGGCAGGCGGCGGGCGAGGACGAGCCGGAGGATCTCGAGGTGCTCGTCGATCGTCGCGGTGATGCGCTCGTCCTCGACGAAGTCGTGCATGCGCACGGCACGGATCTTCTGGTTGACCGTGACGAGGGCGTCGGTGAGCTGGACGTTCCCCGACGCGCGTGAGAGCACCTGGTGGAAGCCCTCGTCGCGCAGGACGAAGCTCGGGTCCGGGTCGGGGACGACGTCGCGCATCTCCTCCCAGCGGGCCAGCTCGGTGCGCAGCAGCGTCTCGTCGTGGCGGACCTGGGGGTTCTCGATGGCACGGGAGATGCCCCGCAGCTCGAGGGTGATGCGCAGCTCGTAGAGGTTGCGCAGGTCCTCGAGCGACGGCACGACGACGGCGTACCCGAAGTCGGTGCGCTCGACGAGGCCGTCCGACAGCAGCCGGGACAACGCCTCCCGGACGGGGGTGCGGGACACCTCGAAGGCCTTCGACAGCTTGGGCTCGGTGAGCCGCTCGCGCGGGGACACCCGTCCGTTGAGGATCTCGTCGCGCAGCCGGTGGTAGACCTGCTCGCGCAGCGACACGGCGGCACCCGCGCCCGCACCGGCGCCGTCGGCCACCGGCCCGGCGAGCGCCTGCGGCCCGTCGGTCATGCTCATGACACCAGCCCTCCACCCCCGGCGGTCCCGTGGCTCTCACCACGGCCGTTGCGCAGATCGACGCGCAGGTCGGCGGTCAGAGCGCCATCGCCGCGCGCACGTCGTCCTCCTGCTCGACGCCTCCGGCCCCCTCGGCCGTCACCCGCCCGGACTCGAGCACGTAGTACCGCGAGGACGCGGCGAGCGCGAACCCCACGTGCTGCTCGACGAGCAGCACCGAGAGGCCGCCGTCGGCGAGCTGGACGATCGCGTCCTCGATCTCGGCGACGACCGACGGCTGGATGCCCTCGGTCGGCTCGTCGAGCACGAGGACGCGCGGGCCGGTGATGAGCGCCCGCGCGATGGCGAGCTGCTGGCGCTGACCGCCGGACAGCAGACCGGCGCGCCGCCCGAGCAGTCCCCGCAGTGCCGGGAAGAGGTCGAGCGCCTCGTCGAGACGCCGCGACCCGTCGGCGCCGGCGACGTCGGCGACGAGCTGGAGGTTCTCGCGCGCCGTCAGCTGCCCGAACGACTGCTGCCCCTGCGGCACGTACGCCAGCCCGGCGCGCACGCGCCGGTGCGGGCGGGTGCGGGTGACGTCCTCACCGGCGAGCAGCACCCGGCCCGACCGCACGGGCAGCAGCCCGACCGCGGCCCGCAGCAGGGTCGTCTTGCCCGCCCCGTTGTGCCCCATGACGGCGACGACGGCGCCGTCCGGCACCTCGACGTCGACCCCGTGGACGACAGCCGTGCGGCCGTAGGACACGTGCACCCCGCGCAGCTCGAGCATCACTCCACCTCCGTCGTCGGTGCCGGTCCCGCCGCTGTGCTGCCACGCCCACGCCCGTGCGCCCCCGAGCCGAGGTAGACCTCGACGACGCGTGGGTCGGCCTGCACCTGCGCGACGGTGCCCTCGGACAGCACCCGGCCCTGGTGCAGCACGGTGACCGAGGCGGCGAACGCCCGCAGGAACTCCATGTCGTGCTCGACGACGACGACCGTGCGCTGCTCGCCGATGCGCTGCAGCAGCAGCCCGGTCTCCTCACGCTCGGCCTGGCTCATGCCGGCCACCGGCTCGTCGAGCAGCAGCAGGCGGGCGTCCTGGACGAGGAGCATCCCGATCTCGAGCCACTGCTTCTGCCCGTGCGCGAGGACGCCCGCGGGCAGGTCGCGCACGGCCGTGAGCCCCACGGTCTCGAGCGCCGCCTCGACCTCGGGCGGGACGACGTGCCGCCGCCGCAGCATCGTCCACGGCCGGCGCCCGGCCCCCGCGGCGATGTCGAGGTTCTGCAGGACCGTGAGCTCGTCGAAGACGCTCGCCGTCTGGAAGGTGCGCCCGACACCGGCGCGCACGATCCGGTGCGACGGCTTGCCGAGCAGCTCGACCCGGCCGAACTGCACCGACCCGGTCGCCGGCGCCAGCCCCGTGATGGCGTCGACGATGGTCGTCTTCCCTGCCCCGTTGGGTCCGATGAGGAAGCGCAGGTCACCGCGGGTGACCGTGAGGTCGACGCCGTCGACCGCGACGAACCCGTCGAACACGACCCGCAGGTCGCGGACCTCGAGGTAGTCGTGGCGGAACCGGTCGCCCGGTGCCGCGATGACGGCCTCGAGGGCCTCCGGGTCGAGGCCGCCGGTGGCGTCCTCGTCGGGCAGGTGCTCGGTCATGTCTGCCTCCCTGAGGCGCGCGCCGCGTCGACGTCGCGCGCCGCGGCGTCCGTGGGCGCGTCGTCGTCGCTCGTGGGGTCGGGGG
>JAEXEM010000471.1 GCA_023401045.1 Actinomycetes bacterium | reverse complement strand
CCGCAGCCCCGGGGGCCGGCGCGTCGCGCTCGTCACCGGCGCCACGTCCGGCATCGGGGCCGCGACCGCGCTCGAGCTCGCGTGGCGGGGCATCCGGGTCGTCGTGCTCGGCCGGTGCACCGAGCGTGGGGAGGCCGTCGTCGAGCGCATCCGGGCCACCGGCGGCGAGGCGGCGCTCGTCACCGCCGACCTGCTCGACGACGACCGCGTCGACGCGGCCGTCGCGGAGGCCGCCTCGGTGTGGGGACGGCTCGACCACGCGTTCAACAACGCGGGCGTGCACGGTCCGGGCACCGTCGCGGACGCCCGCACGGAGGACTTCGACCGCGCGTTCGCCGTCAACACCCGCGCGCTGTGGCTCTGCATGCGCGCGGAGGTGCGTCACATGTCCGACGGCGGCTCCATCGTCAACAACCTCTCGGTGCACTCGGTGCGCGCGCCCTTCCCGGGGGTTGCGCCCTACGCCGCGTCGAAGGCCGCCGCGCTCGCCCTCACCCGGTGCGCCGCCGTCGAGCTCGCCGAGCGTGGCATCCGCGTCAACGGCGTCGCCCCCGGCCCCATCGACACGGGGCTGTTCCCCTCCCCGGCCGCGCGCGTCGACACCGCCGAGACGTGGGAGCGGCTGCTGCCGATGGGGCGCACGGGCACGACCGGCGAGGTCGCGGACGCGGTGGCGTGGCTGTTCTCGGACGAGGCGCGGTACGTCACCGGCAACGTCGTCGCGGTCGACGGGGGCTTCCTCGCCCGCTGAGCCCGGCTCCCCCGGACGGCCGAACCCGGTGCCGCCCGACGCGCGGCACCCGGCGCTCCCACCTAGCCTCGGGGCACCACCGACCGAGGGAGCACCATGCCCGACCTCCGCCGTCCCGTGCCCGCCGACGGCCCCGGGCGGACGGCCGGGCGCCTCCTGCTCGGCGCGGTGCTCCTCCTCGCCGGCACGAGCCACCTGACGGCGGCCCGCGAGGAGTTCCAGGCCCAGGTCCCGTCGTGGGTCCCCGTGGACCCCGACGTCGTCGTGCTCGTCTCGGGCGCTGCCGAGATCGCGCTGGGGGCCGCGCTCGTCGTCGCACCCCGCCGTGCCCGGCCGTGGGTCGGGGCGCTCGTCGCCGCGTTCTTCGTCGCCGTCTTCCCCGGCAACGTCGCGCAGTACGTCGAGCAGAAGGACGGGTTCGGCCTCGACACCGACACCGCACGCCTGCTGCGGCTGCCGTTCCAGGTGCCGCTCGTGCTGTGGGCGCTGTGGTCGACGGGCGCCTGGCGGGCCTGGCGGGCGCGGCGCGAGCGCACCCGCGGCTGACCTGCGGCCCCACCCGCGCTCGACCCGCGGCGCAGCCGGGACGCGAGCCGCACGTCGTCCCCGCGCGCCCGCGCCCGCTGCGGCACCCTGGGGCGGTGACCGCCGTCGTCCTGCCCCCGCCCGAGCGCTACGCCCGCACCGTCGTCGCCAACCTCGCCACGCCGTGGCCGTACCACCTCGTCCACCTCGCCGGGTCGTCCGCGGACGTCCGGGCCCCGCGGGAGCTCTACCCGGCGTTCCACACGTCGTTCGACTGGCACTCTTGCGTCCACATGCACTGGCTCGGCGTCGAGGTGCTGCGCTCGGGCCACGAGGACCCCGCCCTGCGGGCCGCGCTCGACGCGAACCTCACCGCGGAGCGGATCTCCGGCGAGGTCACGTACCTGCGCGACCACCCCGCGTTCGAGCGGCCCTACGGCTGGGCCTGGGGGGCCCGGCTCGCGGCGTCGGGCCGGGCGGCCGCCGCAACCGACCCCGACGCGGCTCGCTGGGCCGACGCGACGGCGCCGCTGGCGGAGGCCGTCCTCGGGCTCGCCCTCCCGTGGCTCGCGCGGACGCAGGAGCCGGTCCGGCACGGCGTGCACTCGAACACCGCGTTCGGCCTCGCTCTCCTGCTCACCGCCGCCGACGACCTCGGGCGGACGTCGGACGCGGACGCGCTGCGCACGCAGGCCCGTCGCCTCTTCGGCAGCGACGAGGACTGGCCGGCGCGCTGGGAGCGCAGCGGCCACGACTTCCTCTCCCCCGGCCTCGCGGAGGCCGACCTCATGGCGCGCGTCCTGCCGCCCGACGAGCTGCGCGACTGGTTCGGGCGCTTCCTGCCGCGCCCCGAGGAGGCGACCTCGCCGGCCGTCGTCGTCGACCCGACCGACGGGCACGCGGTGCACCTCGACGGGCTCAACCTCTCGCGCGCCGGGGCGCTGCACCGCCTCGCGCGCGCCCTCGACGACGAGCACCTGCGCGCCGCCGGCGACGCGCTGCTCGCCGTCGGGCTGAGGTCGCTCGACAACGACGACTTCGTCGCGACGCACTGGCTCGCGTCGTTCGCGTGGGACGCGGTGCAGAGCCGCCGGCCGGCTACGGGGTCGTGAGGTCGAACCGCCGGACCGTCACCTCGCCGCCGAGCGCGACGGTCGCGTGGTGGAAGATCCCCGCGCGGTAGCCCATGAAGAACTGCCATGCCGCCTCGAGCGTGAACGCCGGCCCGATCGGGGCGAACGTCTCACCGTCCGCGCTCCATGCGAACGTCGCCCGCCGGTCGGTGCCGGGCCGGATGTCGGCGTGCAGGCGGAGCCACACCCGGCCGCCGGTGAGCGGCGCCGACGCACGCTCGGTGCCCGTCCCCGTCGTCGCCCAGCGCTCGTCCATCGTGAGGCCGTCGGTCATGACGACGCGGTCGGTGCCGTCACCGTCACGCACGACGCCGACCCACGCGGAGGACTGCCGCAGCATGACGAGCCCGGCACGGTCGCCGGGCCGCATCCCGGACACGTCGAGCTCGATCGTCACCGTCGACGTGGGGCCCTGGAGCCGGTGGGTCAGCGTGTTCCGGGCGGCGTAGAGGTCGTCGGTCACGGTGACGGCGCGCAGCCGCAGCCCGTCGCGGACCTCGACGGCCGACAGGTCGGGGTTGTGGTTCCACTCCCACCGCGGTGCGAGGGTCGGCCCGGCGAAGGTGTCCGTGCCGGTGAGAGGCTCGACCGTGCGGGTCGTCGTGATCGCCGGGCGCGGGTACGTGCTCCCCCACCGCCCGTCGACGGTCTCGAGCACGGGCCAGCCGTCGACCCACGTGACGGGCGCCAGGGTCGGCATCCGGCCACCGGGGTACGCGTCGGTGAAGGCCATGTACCACCAGTCGCCGTCGGGGGTGTCGACGAGCCCGCCCTGGTGCGGCACCCCGCCGCCCTCGATCGGCCCGGGCAGGTCGAGCAGCACCTCGCGCAGCTCGTACGGACCCCACGGGGACTGCGCACGCAGCACGTACTGCCCGTTCGCGGGCCGGGTGAGCCACAGGTAGTAGAAGCCGTCCTTGCGGTAGAACCGGGCGCCCTCGAGCACCCCGATCTCCGGGGGCGTCTCGAGGACGACCTGCGAGCGGACCTCCGCGGTGCCGGTCGCGTCGAGCTGGGCCACGCTGATCGTCGTGTTGCCGTACGCGACGTACATCGTGTCGTCCTCGTCGACGAGCAGCCCGGCGTCGTAGTAGGCCGCCTCGATGCGACCCTTCCTCGTCCAGGGCCCCTCCGCCGCGGGCGCGGTGAAGACGTACGTGCGGTCGAGCTCGACGCAGCCGTACCAGTAGAAGGTCTCCTCGCTCGGCCGGTAGCCGAGCGCCGAGGCCCAGATGCCCTTGACGTACCGGCTGCCGCCGACGAGGTCGTAGCGCTCGTCGTCGAAGTCGAGCCGCGGCACGGAGTGACCCGCGTGCTCCCACGAGACGAGGTCGTACGACCGCAGCACCGGCGCACCCGGCGAGTAGTGCATCGTCGACGCCGAGTAGTAGTAGACGTCCCCGACGCGGATGACGTCGCCGTCGGCGAAGTCCTGCCACACGACCGGGTTGGTGTACGTCGCGTCGTCGTGCGTGGTCGGGGCCTGCGCGTCGGCGCGGTGCTCGTGGTTCATGCCGTCCCGGTTCGTCGCTGCGGTGCACGCCGGCCACGCGCACCCGGCCGGGGCACCCGGCCCGGACGCGGCGCGGGCCGTGCGTCGTCGGACGCCCCAGTGGACCACGGCCGGGACCGGCACGTGCCCGGCGACGCACCGGGGGCATACTCGGGTCGCACCCCACGCACCGAAGGAGCCGAGCATGCCGCAGCCGCCCCTGCCCGAGGACGTCGTCGACCTCCTGCGCCGGCCCAACCCCGCCGTCATGGCGACCGTCGACCCGCACGGCCGCCCGGTGACGGTCGCGACCTGGTACCTGCTCGAGGACGACGGGCGGGTCCTGCTCAACCTCGACGCGGGCCGCGCGCGGCTCGCGCACCTGCGGGAGGACCCGCACGTCTCCCTCACGGCGCTGGCGGAGAACTGGTACACCCACGTGAGCGTGCAGGGGCGCGTCGTCGAGATCACCGACGACGTCGACCTCGTCGACATCGACCGGCTCTCGACGCACTACGGCGGCAAGCCGTACCCGGTGCGCGACCGTCCGCGGGTGAGCGTGCGGGTCGAGATCGACCGCTGGCACGGCTGGGGCGCGGCCCGGCAGTCCTGACCCTCTCCCTCGGTCGGACCTCTCAGCGCGGCGGCCGCGCGGGCAGCGCGAGCGTGAAGCGCGTGCCCTCGCCGACGGTGCTCTCCACGGTGACCGTGCCGCCGTGGGCCTCGACGACGGCCTTGGTGATGGACAGGCCGAGGCCGACGCCGGGGATCGCACGCCGCGTCGCGGTGCTCGCGCGGTAGAACCGCTCGGTGAGCCGGGCGAGCTCGTCCGGCGGGATGCCGATGCCGGAGTCGACGACCCGGACGAGCGCGCCGCCGCCCTCGGGCGGCTCGACCTCGACCCGGACGGTGCCGCCGCGCTCGGTGAACTTCAGGGCGTTGGAGACGAGGTTGTCCACCGCCTGCCCGAGCCGCACCGCGTCGGCGTGCAGCGGCGCCGGACGCAGGTCGTGCACGAGCGTCACGCCCGCGGCGGCGGCCGCCGGTGCCGCCGCGGCGAGGGACGCCTGCGCGACCGAGGCGGCGTCGGTCTCCTGCGCGGAGATCGTGAACGTGCCCGCGTCGACCTGGGCGCTGAGGAGCAGGTCGCTGACGAGCCGCAGCTGGCGCCGGGCGTTGCGGTCGACGATCTCGAGGTACTCGCGCTGGTCGTCGCTCAGCTCCTCGGTGCCGTCGAGCAGCAGCTCGGTGTACCCGAGCACCGACGTGAGCGGCGTGCGCAGCTCGTGGCTGACGAGGCCGACGAACTCCTCCTTGAGCCGGGCGGCCTCCCGCTCGGCGGTGACGTCGGTCGCCACGACGACGTAGCCGGCGACGGAGCCGTCGGGCTCGGTGCGCCGCGTCACCGCCTGCTGCACGATGACGTGGCTGCCGTCGACCCGCACGTACGTCCAGTCCCGCCGGCCGCCGGCCGCCGAGGCGAGCGCGTCGACGAACCGGCGCTGGTCGGGCAGGTCCGCCTGCCGGCAGACCTCGTCGCGCAGGAGGAAGTCGGTGAGGTGGCGACGCCCGACGACCTCACCCGCCGGGTGCCCGAGGAGCCGCTCGGCACCGGCGTTGAAGACCTCGACGCGCCCGTCGGCGTCGGTCGCGATGATCGCCTGCTCGGTCGCGGAGTCGATGACGGAGACGAGCTGGTCGTACGCGGCACGTCGCACCGCGTAGGCGCGCTCGAGCTCGGCGGTGGCCTCCTGCGAGCGCTGCAGCGCGGCGGCCTGGTCGGCCTGGAGCCGGGCGAGGGCGTCGTTGCGGGCGCGCAGCCGGGTCGTCGTCTCGTGGAGGACCAACCCGATGATGAGCGCGATCGCCGCGACGAAGAAGGCGCGCAGGACGACGGGCTGGACGTGCTGACCGCTCGGGCCGAGCAGCAGTCCCCAGAGGCTGCTCACCGCCGCCCCCACGGTGCCGACCGCGACGCCGGGCAGGCCGGCGCGCATGCTGAGCGTGAGCGCGGGCAGCAGGACGATCCCCGAGAACGGCGAGGACATCCCGCCGCTGCCCTGCCGCAGCAGCGCGATCGCGACGAACTGCAGGACGATGAGGATCTCGGACGCGAGCGGCGGGTAGCGCCGCCACGGCACGAGCGCGGCGAGCAGCACGACGACGACGGCCGTCAGACCGGCAGCGACGACGAGCACCGCCGACGGGCCGCCCGGGACGGTCTGCTGCATACCGGGCAGCAGCAGCGCGAGCATCGCGAGGAGCATGAGCACGGCGAACGGCAGCTGGCGTTCGACGACGCTCGCGCCGACGCCGAGGTAGCGGGCGACCGGGCCGAGGTAGCGCAGCGGTGAGCCCGGCACGGCGCGGCTCGCCGCCCGCCACCCGTCCGGGTGCGCGCTTCCCTCGACGTCGGGCGTCGCGTCGGGCACGGCCCCCGTCATCGGGCGACCAGCAGGACGACGGCGACGGTGAGCAGCGCGCAGACGAGGGC
>JAEXEM010000448.1 GCA_023401045.1 Actinomycetes bacterium | reverse complement strand
CCCGGGGGCGGGGCCGGAGGGGAGGGGGCGGGTGCCGTGCGGCCGGTCGCCCGGGCGGGTGCCGTGCGCGGGTGCGACGGCTCCCGACACGCCGTCCGACGGCAGTCACAGGTGGTGTCACGACAGCACGTCCCGACGTGCGACCGCGGTGCCCCGCCGGGTGAGGCCGATCGGGTGGTGAGGGGCAACGGAGCACCGCCCGGTGCGGACCTGCGCGTGCCCGGGACCCATCGGTCGTGGACCTCGGGGCGTCGGCAGGTGCCGGCCGTGGCGTTGCCGGAGCCGGAGACCGCCGGGGCCCCCGGGGCGGCGGGCGTCAGTGACCGACGAGCCGCGCGCCTGCCCGGTCGAGGACGCCTGCGCGCTCGATGAGGTTCCCCTGGAACAGCGTGAAGCCGAGCTCCCGGGCGTGCCGGAAGGCCTCCGGGGTCTCGACGTACTCCGCGACGAGCATCGCGCCGAAGGACCTCGCCACACGGACGACCGGGTGACCCTCGACGTCGAGGTCCCGCACGTCGACCTTGACGAAGTCGACGTGCGGGAGCAGCCGGCGCTGCCGCGGTTCGTCCGTGAAGGCGGGGAGCGCGATGCGGAACCCCTGCTCACGGAGGCGGCGGACGCCGGCCAGGGCGGCGGCGTCGACGTCGTCCCCGGCCGTCACCTCCACGACGAGGCGGTCCGGCCGTGCCGGCACGGACAGCTCACCGACGAGGTGGGCCCGCGGGCAGCGGACGAAGAGCAGGCGGCCGTGCGCGACCTGCTCGAGGTCGGCCCGGCCGAAGGTGGCCCGCAGCACGTGGTCCGTCGCGCGCTGGTGCTGCAGCGGGCCCCACGTGCGGGCGCGGTCCGGGTGGTGGCCCGGGCCGCGGTAGGAGAGCTGGTAGGCGAACGGCCTGCCGTGGGCGGAGTAGATGCCCTGCCGGGCGACGAGCACCGGCTCGTCGGCGAGGTGCTCCTCCCAGGCGCGGCGCAGCCGACGGGGGATCGCCGCGTCGACCGCGGCGGAGAGGTGCGCGAGCGTGGAGTCGTCCGCCTCCGGTGTCATGGCGACCATGACACCACACCTCAGGCCCTGTGATGATCCCTGTGGAGGGTGGAATCCTGCATGGGCCGTCCGGGGGACCCGGCGACTCGCGTCCGAAGGGTGTCGTATGTCACTCTGTCGCCGACATGGCACGTCCCGGCCGGTTCGTCCGCACGGGCCGTGCTGAACGCCTTGGGACAGGAGAACGTCATGAAGCAGGTCGCCGGCGCCGTCGCCGCTCTCGCCCTCGCAGGGTCGCTGCTCCTCGCCGCGCCCACCGTCGCATCCGCCGCCTCCTTGACGATCCAGGGCGGCGCGAGCGGCTGCTGCACCGAGATGAAGTGAGCGGCTGCTGCACCGATCTCACGTGAGTGCGTTGCGGGCGGGTGCCGGCGAAGGGGCCGCACCCGCGCCGTGACGTGCCGGTTCGCGCCGACGGGGCGCCGGAGCGCTCCGGCGCCCCGCTGAGCGAACCGTCCGCAAGGGGTAGGCGAGAGGGGTCGTCATACGTAGAATGAACTCCCATGACGACACTCGGTGACCGCGTGCGCGAGGCTCGGCTGGCGGCGGGTCTGTCCCAGACGGCTCTCGCGGGGACGGCCTTCTCGCCCAGCTACATCTCCCTCATCGAGGCCGGGCACCGGGAGCCGACCGACGCCGCGCTCGGCGTCCTCGCCGAGCGTCTCGGCACGACGCTCGAGTTCCTCAAGCACGGCGAGGACGGCCCCAACGAGGCGAGGACGCGTCTCGAGCTCGACTACGCGCGGCTCGACCTCGTGAGCGGCGACCCCGAGGGGACCGTCCGCCGCATCTCGGCGCTCGACCTCGGTGTCGTCACGCCGGCGCTGCGCATCGAGGCGATCTCCACGCTCGCGAAGGCGCACGAGCGCCGCGGCGACCTCGAGGCGGCGATCAGCCTCCTCGAGCCGCTCCTCGTCGAGACGCGCGAACGTTCCGACCACCTGCGGGCGGCCACGCTGACGACCGCTCTCGTCTACTGCTACCTCGAGGCCGGTGACCTCCACCGGGCGGTCGAGGTGGGGGAGCAGACGCTCGCCGAGCTCGACCAGGCCGACCTCGTCGGCGCCGACGAGCAGCTGAGGCTCGCCTCCACTGTGCTGTGGGCGTACGTCGAGCGCGGTGACCTGCTGTACGCCACGCACCGGGCCGCCGAGCTCGTGCGGCTCGCCGAGTCGCTCGGCACACCGCGCGGCCGGGGGAGCGTCTACTGGAACGCCGCGCTCGTCGCCGAGCAGCGCCGCGACTACGAGCTCGCGCAGCGGTACACCGAGCGCGCCCTCGCGCTGCTCTCGGAGGGCGAGCCCGACCGTGACCTGCCGCGTCTGCGCATCAACTACGCGTGGCTGCTGCTGCGCTCGGACCCGTCCGACCCGCAGGCGGCGCTCGAGCAGATCGCACGGGCGGAGCCGGGTCTGCTCGCCATCGGGTCGGCGCTCGACATCGCGCGGCTGCACGTCGAGCGGTCGCGGGCCCACCTCCAGCTCGGTGACGCCGAGGCCGCGGAGGCCGACGCGCGCGAGGCCCTCGCCCGGCTCGGCGACGCACCACGGCTGGAGACCGCGACGGCGCACATCGCGCTCGGTGACGTGCTCGACGCGCGTGGCGACACCGAGGGAGCGGCCCGCTCGTACCAGTGGGGCGCCGACATGCTCGGCATGATGGCCGCCACCCGCCACTCCGCCGGCGTGCTCCGCGAGCTCGGCGACCGGTACCTGCGCCGTGGCGACGTCGAGGCCGCCGCGCGGGCCTTCGACCGCGCGCTCCGGGAGGCCGGCTTCCAGCCGTCCGTCCCTAGCGGCGCGCCGCGCGAGACCTGGCTCCAGGGAAGCTGACGCGCCCGGCGCCGGTAGGGCCCGGCACCGGACGCACGAGAAGGGGGGGCCCCCCCGGGGGGGCGCCCCGCGCGCCGGG
>JAEXEM010000391.1 GCA_023401045.1 Actinomycetes bacterium | reverse complement strand
ACCGCCTCGGCGCCGGTGCGCGACTGCCCCCGCTGCTCCTCGACGACGCCGAGGCCGTCGCCGTGGCCGTCGGCCTGCGGACGGCGACCGCGACGGCCGGGCTCGAGGAGCCTGCGCACTCGGCGCTCGCCAAGCTCGAGCAGGTGATGCCGGACCGGCTGCGGCGCCGGCTGGCCGCGCTGCGCGAGGCCGGCGCGAGCGGGCCGGAGAACACCGACTCCAACGTCGAGGACCCACCCGTCGACCCCGCGACGCTCACGGCGCTCGCCGACGCCATCCGTGACCGTCAGGGCCTGCGCGCGGTCTACCGCGAGGAGCCCGTCGAGCTCGAGCCGTACCGCCTGGTCGCCTGGCAGCGGCGGTGGTTCCTCGTCGCGCGCGAGCCGGCCACCGGCACGTGGGCGCCCTACCGGGTCGACTGGCTGGCGCTGCGGGTGCCCGGCGGGCGCCGCTTCGTCCCCGCCGCGCCGCCGGAGGACCTCACCTCGTTCGTCGTCCGTGCGGTGGCCCGCGCCGGGTGGGCGGTGCACGCGCGCGTCACCGTCGACGCCCCGGCCGAGGAGGTCCTCGACCGCATCAACCCGGCGGTCGGCACCGTCGAGCCGCTCCCCGACGGGCGCTGCGTGCTCGTCACCGGCGGTGACAGCGTCGAGGTCGTCGCGGTGTGGATCGGGATGCTCGGGCTCGACTTCCACGTCGAGGAGCCGGAGGGTCTCGTCACGCACCTGCGGGTGCTCGCCGAGCGGTACGCCCGCGCGGTGCCGCCGCCCGCCCCCGGAGCCGGGTGACGCGCCGAGACGCCACGGCCGCGCCGCCGGACGAGGTCAGGGCACCGGGGTCCGCGGCCGTCGCGCCCAGTCCGGTACCCGCTCGGGCCGCGGGCCGAGGCCGACGAGCCGGGCGGTGAGCGCACTGAGCACGGGCACCCGGCGGAAGAGCCGCGGGCCACGGGCGGGTGCCACGCCCTCCTCCCCGGCGATCGCCGGGCCGATGGCCCGCGCGTGCATCGCACGCTGCACCCCCTGGACGACGGCGGTCGGCAGGCGGCGGCGGGCCTGCACCCGCTCGACGAGGTGCGTCGGGAACGCGCCGTGGAACGCACCCTGCCGCAGCGGCGTCGCGAGCAGCCGGGCCGCGGCGATCGCGTCCTGGACGGCGAGGTTGACGCCGACACCCCCGACGGGGGACATCGCGTGCGCGGCGTCGCCGAGGCACAGCACCCCGGGCGCCGACCAGCGCTCCAGGCGCTCGAGCCGCACGTCGAGGTGCTTGACGTCGTCCATCGACGCGAGCCCGTCGACGTCGTCGGCGAGCTCCGGCACGAGCTCGGCGATCTCCGCGCGGAACGCCTCGATCCCGCGGGCGCGGACCGCGTCGTCCGTACCCTTCGGCCCGAGGTACGCCATCTGCAGGTAGCCCTCGCGCGGGATCGTCACGAGCGCACGGCCGGGCGTGACGCGCGGGACGAGCGCACCGCCCACGGGCCGGCTCGTCGGGACCTTGAACCACCACACGTCGAACGGCACGGGGAACCGCCGCGACCGCAGCCCGACCGCGCGCCGGACGGCCGACCACCGGCCGTCGCACGCGACGACGAGGTCGGCGAGCAGTGTGCCCTCGCCCTCCGGCGTCCGGTACCGCACGCCGGTGACGCGGTCGCCGTCACGCACGACGTCGGTCACCTCGTGCTCGCGCAGCAGCGTGAACGAGGGCTCGGCGGCGGCCGCGTCCGCGAGCAGGTCGAGCAGGTCCCACTGGGGGACCATCGCGACGTAGGGGTGCGCGACGCGCAGCCGTGAGAAGTCGACGACGCGCACGGGCTCGCCGCCGTCCGGGTCCGGCAGCGTGATGCTCTCGACGCGGGAGTGCGGCAGCGCGCGGAACCGGTCGGCGAGGCCGAGCTCGTCGAGCGCCTGCAGCGTCGAGGGGTGCACGGTGTCGCCACGGAAGTCCCGGAGGAAGTCGGCGTGCTTCTCGAGGACGGTGACGGCGACCCCGGCGCGGGCGAGCAGCAGCCCGAGGACGAGACCGGCGGGCCCGCCGCCGACGACCGCGCACGTCGTGCGTGCCCGGGGGGTGCCGTCCGGGGTGGTGCCGTCCTGGGTGGTGCCGTCCGCCGTCATGAGGGCCCCCTGTCGCCGGGGGACATCCTGCCCGATGTGCCGGTTCTGTCCAGGGGTGGGCGGACTCGAGCGGGGACCCTCAGTCGACGAGGTCGGCGTGCTCCGGGTGGTCCGCGACGTAGGCGGCGACGAACGGGCACTGTGGGACGACCCGACGGCCCGACGCGCGGACGTCGTCGAGCGCGAACGCGGCGAGGCGAGACCCGAGGCCCTTCTCGCGGCGAGAGCGGTCGACCACGGTGTGCTCCATGACGACGCGGTCGCCGTCGACGGAGTACCCGAGCTCGCCGGCCTCCTCGCCGTCGATGCGCAGCACGTAGCGGTGCCCCGCCTCGTCGTGCTCGACGACCGGCTCGTGCGTCTCCTGCGTCATCACGCCACCTCACCTCGACGGACGGGTCCCGGCGAGCGTACGACGTGGCTGCTCGGCGGGCGCCGGGCTCAGGCCGTCGCGTCGGGCGCGGGCTCAGGCC
>JAEXEM010000359.1 GCA_023401045.1 Actinomycetes bacterium | reverse complement strand
CCGCCCACCGCCCCCCCGCGGGCGCGGGTGCCCCCGAGCCCGAGGAGGCACCCCGCGTGACGGACAAGCGCCGCATCGACCCGGAGACGGGGGAGCTGCGCGAGCCGACCGCCGAGGAGACCGCGGCCGACCCCGTGAGCCAGGCCCGGCAGGCCGTCGAGGGCGCCGAGGAGGAGGTCCTCATGCAGGGCCTCGTCGAGGCGCAGACCCTCGCGGCCGAGCGGCTCGAGGAGCTGCAGCGCGCCCAGGCGGCGCACTACAACCTCGAGCAGCAGTACAACGCCTACGTCAAGCGGTCGAAGGCCGAGGCCCTCGCCTCGCACGACCGTGGCGTGGCAGCCGTGGCCGAGGCGCTCATCCCGGTGCTCGACGACATCGAGCTCGCCCGTCAGCACGGGGACCTCTCGGGGCCGTTCTCGTCGATCGCCGAGAAGCTCGAGGGCACGCTGCAGCGCTTCGGCATCGAGCGCTACGGTGCCGCCGGGGAGCCGTTCGACCCGGCCGTCCACGAGGCGCTCATGCACGGGCACTCCGCGGACGTCACGGAGCCGACGGTGCAGCAGGTGCTGCAGCCCGGCTACCGCACCCCCGACCGGATCCTGCGTGCGGCGCGCGTCGCCGTCGTGGACCCCGAGGGCTGAGCACCATCATCAGGACGCACGCGGGGGCGACGACCGGGCACCGGTCGTCGCCCCCGCCGCACCGGAGGACGACGACGAGCAGCAACCAGCAGGACAGGAGGGAGGCGCCGTGACCGGTCAGGACTGGCTCGAGAAGGACTTCTACGCCGTGCTCGGCGTCGCCAAGGACGCCGACGCGAACACCATCAAGAAGGCGTACCGCAAGCTCGCGCGCCAGCTGCACCCCGACCAGAACCCCGGGGACGCCAAGGCGGAGGCGCGCTTCAAGGACATCGGCGAGGCGTACGCCGTGCTGTCCGACCCCGAGCAGCGCCAGCAGTACGACCAGCTGCGCGCGATGGCCGGCGGTGCCCGGTTCCGTGCCGGCGGCGCCCCCGGCGGTGGCGGCGCGGCCGGCTTCGAGGATCTCTTCGGCGGCATGTTCGGCGGCGCGAACGGCCCCGGCGGCCGCGTGCGGTACTCGACGAGCGGACCCGGCGCGGGTGCCGGCGGCTTCGAGGACATCCTCGGCGGGCTGTTCGGCGGTGGTGGCGGCTTCACGCAGCAGCGCGGCCCGCAGCCCGGCGCCGACCTCACCGCGACGACGACGCTGCCGTTCCGTACGGCCGTCGAGGGCTCGACCGTGTCGCTGTCCGTCGAGGGCCGCACCGTCAACGCCCGCGTGCCCGCAGGGGTGCGCGACGGGCAGAAGATCCGGCTGCGCGGCAAGGGCCGCCCCGGCGAGCGCGGCGCCCCCGACGGCGACCTCGTCATCACCGTGCACGTCGAGCCGCACCCCGTGTTCACGGTCGACGGCCAGAACCTGCGCGTCACCGTGCCCGTCTCCTTCGACGAGGCGGCGCTCGGCGCGACCGTCGACGTGCCCGTGCTCGACGGCTCGACCGTGCGCGTCAAGGTGCCGGCCGGGACGCCGTCCGGCCGCACGCTGCGCGTCAAGGGCAAGGGCGTCTCGACGTCGAAGGGCACCGGCGACCTGCTCGTCACGGTGCAGGTCGTCGTGCCGCAGCGGCTGTCCGACGCCGCGAAGGACGCGGTCGAGGCGTTCCGCGCCGCGACCGACGGGCAGGACGTGCGCGCCGACCTCATGGCGCAGGCGCGTCGCTGACCTCACGACCGCGGGGACGAGCGGGGGGACGAGAAGGGAGGGACGGATGGACGAGGACGCCAAGGTGTACGTCATCTCGGTGGCCGCCGAGCTCACCGGCATGCACCCGCAGACCCTGCGGCAGTACGACCGGCTCGGTCTCGTCCGCCCCGCCCGCACCCGGGGACGCGGCCGGCGCTACTCCATGCGTGACATCCGCACCCTGCGCGAGGTGCAGCGCCTGTCCCAGGACGAGGGCGTCAACCTCGCCGGCATCAAGCGGATCCTCGAGCTCGAGGAGGAGGTCCGCGCCGCGCAGCGGCAGGTCGAGTTCCTCCGCACCCTCGTCGACCCCGGCCGGAGGGTGTTCCGCGCCGACCCGACGGGCAACGTCGTCGCCGACCGGCTGCACCCGCTCGCGGAGGCCGTGCCGGTGCGCCGGCCGCGGTGGGTGCCGCGGCAGCTGACCGCCGGGCGGGACTGACCGCAGCGGCCGGCCGGGCAGGACCGGACAGCCGCTGACACGCCGCCCGGACAGCCGCTGACACGCCGCCCGGGCGGCGTGTCAGCGCCGTGTCAGGGCCGTGTCGACGCCCCCGCGCACCGTGGTCGCATGACCACAGACCTGGTGATCGAGGCCGAGGGCCTCACCAAGCGCTTCGGGGCGACGCAGGCACTCGCCGGCGTCGACCTCGTCGTCCCCCGGGGCACCGTCCACGGTGTGCTCGGACCCAACGGGGCCGGCAAGACGACCGCCGTCCGCATCCTCTCCACGCTCATCGCCCCCGACGCCGGCACCGCCCGCGTCGACGGCCTCGACGTCGTGCGCGACGCCGGTGAGGTCCGCCGGCGCATCGGCCTCACCGGCCAGTACGCGTCCGTCGACGAGGACCTCACCGGCCGGCAGAACCTCGTCCTCTTCGGCACGCTGCTCGACCTCGGGCGGCGCGACGCCCGTGCCCGGGCGGCCGAGCTGCTCACGTGGTTCGACCTCGCCGACGCCGCCGACCGCCCCGCCAAGACCTACTCGGGCGGGATGCGCCGCCGCCTCGACCTCGCGGCGTCGCTCGTCGGCCGGCCCGACGTCATCTTCCTCGACGAGCCGACGACCGGGCTCGACCCGGCCAAGCGCGAGGACATGTGGGACGTCGTGCGGCGCCTCGTCGCCGACGGCTCGACCGTGCTGCTCACCACCCAGTACCTCGAGGAGGCCGACGCCCTCGCCGACGCCATCACGGTCGTCGACCACGGGCGGGTCATCGCCCACGACACCCCCGAGGGGCTCAAGCGCGTCGTCGGCGGGCAGACCCTCGAGGTGCAGCCC
>JAEXEM010000292.1 GCA_023401045.1 Actinomycetes bacterium | reverse complement strand
GGTCCGGTCCGTGCGGACGTCGCGCACCGCGCCTCCCCCTGCGAGGTACGGCGTGCCCGTGTCGAGCCAGTCCCGGCGCCCCACGAGCGCCCCCGCCCCGAACGGGGCGTACGTCTTGTGCCCGGAGAACGCGACGTAGTCGACGCCGCTGCGCGCGAGCGAGAAGCCCCGGTGCGGGACGAGCTGGGCGGCGTCGAGCGCGACGCGCGCCCCCGCCGCGTGGGCCACCTCGACGAGCCGGTCGAGCGGCAGCTGCTCCCCCGTGACGTTCGAGGCGCCGGTGACCGTCAGCAGGGCGTACGGGCGGCGGGCGAGCTCGTCGCGCAGCGCGTCGAGGGTCGCGGCGACCGTCGGCTGCAGCGGCAGGACGGTGGCGGTACGACCGCCGGCGCGCGCCCCGGCGGCACGCTGCACCCAGGGCAGGAGGTTCGCGTGGTGCTCGACGTCGAGGACGAGCACCGCACCGCCGTCCGGCACGACCCCGGCGAGCAGGTTGAGCGAGTCGGTCGTGTTCCGCGTGATGACGGCGACGTCGTCCTCGCGTGCCCCCACGAAGCGCGCGACCGTCTGCCGGGACGCCTCGTAGAGGGCCGTCGACACCTGCGAGAGGTACCCGGCGCCGCGGTGCACCGAGGCGTAGAGCGGCAGCACCTCGGCGACCCGGGCGGCGACGGACTCCAGCGCCGGTGCGCTCGCGGCGCAGTCGAGGTTGGCGTACGTGCGGCTCGTGCCGTCGACGAGCGGGACGGTCGTCGACGCGCCGACGACGGGGAGCAGCGGCTCGGCCGCCGGTGCGCCCGACCCTGTGCCCGACCCGGGGCGCCCGCCCGTCCGGACCGCGGTGCCGGAGACCTCGTCCGCACACGCGAAGAGCTCGCTGACGGTGGTCATGGATGGTCCTCCGCTCGTCCCGGGACGCGCAGGCCCCGCGCTTGCCGGCACCGGACGGTGCACGGCCAGGTCGTCACCCGGGGCACCCCACCGCGGTGGAGGGTTGCCGGCCAGCGAGCCGGGGCTTCGCGCTGGCACTCATGACCTGACCCGAGCATCTCGGCGGGGTCATCGGGCTGTCAACGCGGGTTCTCAGGATCCGAGACCTCGCGTCTCACGCCCGTTGCGCGTGGCGTAGCATCACGACGACCATCCAGAGCGGCCGAGAGACCTGGCTCGAGGACGCCGCAGCAACCCGCGCGGGACACCGTGGAACAGGGTGCTACCGCCAGTGTCGATGGGAGACGAGATGAGCGTGCAGCCCCGACCCGCGACCGGCTACGCCGGTGACCTCACCGCCACCGAGGCGTGGGACCTCCTGGCCTCCGACCCGCAGGCCGTCCTCGTCGACGTGCGCACCGACGCCGAGTGGCGCTACGTCGGGGTGCCCGACCTCAGCGACCTCGGCCGCCAGGCCGTCCTCGTCGAGTGGGTCTCCTACCCGTCCGGGCAGCAGAACACCCGCTTCCTCGACCAGCTCGTCGACGCCGGCCTCACGCCCGACCGCCCCGTCGTCTTCCTCTGCCGGTCCGGGCAGCGCTCCATCGGCGCCGCGCAGACCGCCACCGCCGCCGGCTACGGCCCGGCGTACAACGTCCTCGACGGCTTCGAGGGCGCGACCGGCCCCGACGGGCACCGCGGCCACACCGGCTGGCGCGCCGACGGGCTGCCCTGGGTGCAGCCGTGACGGTGCCCGGCCCGGGCGACTGGGACGACCACCGCACCGACCGCGGTGCGCTGCGCCCCGACACCCTCGCGGTGCGCGGCGGTCTGGTCCGCAGCGGGTTCGACGAGATGTCCGAGGGCCTGTTCCTCACGCAGGGCTACACGTACGCCTCCGCGGCGGACGCCGAGGCCGGGTTCGCCGGCGAGGTCGACCGCTTCCTCTACTCGCGCTACGGCAACCCCACGGTGACGACCTTCGAGGAGCGGCTGCGCCTGCTCGAGGGAGCAGAGGCCTGCTACGCGACCGCGAGCGGCATGTCCGCCGTGTTCACCGCCCTCGCCGCGCTCGTGCGCTCCGGCTCGCGCGTCGTCGCCGCCCGCGCGCTCTTCGGGTCGAGCGTCGTCATCCTCGACGAGATCCTCGCCCGCTGGGGTGTGCGGACCGACTACGTCGACGGGCACGTCACCGACCAGTGGGCGCAGGCGCTCGCGACCCCGGCCGACGTCGTCTTCTTCGAGACACCGTCGAACCCCATGCAGGACCTCGTCGACATCGCCGAGGTGAGCCGGCTCGCGCACGCCGCGGGCGCGACCGTCGTCGTCGACAACGTCTTCGCCACCCCCGTCTTCTCCCGCCCGCTCGACCACGGCGCGGACGTCGTCGTCTACTCCGCGACGAAGCACATCGACGGTCAGGGCCGCGTGCTCGGCGGGGCGATCCTCGGGACGACGGACTACGTGCGCGGCCCGGTGCAGACGCTGCTGCGCAACACCGGCCCGTCGCTCTCGCCGTTCAACGCGTGGGTGCTCCTCAAGGGCCTGGAGACGCTGTCGGTCCGCGTGCGGCACCAGTCGGCGTCGGCGCTCACGCTCGCGACGTGGCTCGAGGAGCACCCCGCGGTCGCCCGCGTGCGGTACCCGTTCCTGCCCTCGCACCCGCAGCACGACCTCGCGCGCGCCCAGCAGACCGGCGGCGGGACGGTCGTCACCTTCGACGTCGCGGTGCCCGCGGACGCCTCGGCCGAGGTCGCGAAGAAGGCGACGTTCGGCGTGCTCGACGCACTGCGCGTCGTCGACATCTCGAACAACCTCGGGGACGCGAAGTCGATCGTCACGCACCCGGCGACGACGACCCACCGCCGCCTCGGGCCGGACGGCCGTGCCGCGGTCGGCATCGGCGAGGCGACGGTCCGGCTGTCGGTCGGGCTCGAGGACGTCGAGGACCTGCGCACGGACATCGCGCAGGCGCTCGCGACGCTCGACGTCTGAGGTCGCCACGCGCCGGTCCCTGCCGGCAGGCTGCCCCCGGCAGCCCGCGACGGTCCCTCAGGCCGCCGGGAGGAACCCGATCGCGACGACGGCCTCCGCGGGCGCCTCGACGGTGAGCTGGAGCGCACCGCCCGGCACCTGGAAGGCGTCGGAGTCGGCCATCGTCGAGCCGCCCTCGAAGACGGGGACGCACGGCGCCTGGTACGACGTGAGCGGCGCACCGGCGGCCGCGACGCTCACCGTCACGGGGGCGCCGTCGTCGGACGTGCACGCCACCCGCAGGAGCACCGAGCCGGCGGCGACGTCCGGCACGTCCGCGGTGACGGGCGCCTCGGGCGTGACGGTGCCCGTGTAGCCGCCCGTGACGGCACCGGAGGAGGTGAGGACGGCCTCGAGGTCCTCCGCCGGGGGCAGCTCGGTCGCGCCCAGCCCCTCACCGGTGACCGGGGGCATCGACACCTCGCCCGGCCCCTCGTCGTCGGGCTCCGTCCCGGCGGTGCACGCCGTGAGCACGAGCAGGGCGATCGGGAGCACGACGAGGCCTCGCAGGGAACGCATGGCGAGGACGGTAGCGCGCGGGCACCGGTGCGGGGAGGGCCGGTGCGTGACGAGCGCGACGTCTGAAACGCTTCATCACCGGGTGGGTCGCGGACGGCCGGGCCCAGGGCGCGGTGAGAGGCTGAGGGCATGAACTTCCGCTTCCTCGGCAACTCCGGCCTCAAGATCTCCGAGCTCACCTACGGCAACTGGCTCACCCACGGCTCGCAGGTCGAGAACGACACGGCGACCGCCTGCGTGCGCGCCGCCCTCGACGCCGGCATCACGACGTTCGACACCGCGGACGTGTACGCCAACACCGTCGCCGAGAAGGTCCTCGGCGACGCGCTCGCCGGTGAGCGCCGCGAGTCCCTCGAGATCCTCACGAAGGTCTACTGGCCGACCGGTCCCAAGGGCCCGAACGACACCGGCCTGTCGCGCAAGCACATCCGCGAGTCCATCGACGGCTCGCTGCGCCGCCTCGGCACCGACTACGTCGACCTCTACCAGGCGCACCGCTACGACCACGAGACGCCGCTCGAGGAGACGATGCAGGCGTTCGCCGACGTCGTCCGCCAGGGCAAGGCGCTCTACATCGGCGTCTCGGAGTGGACCGCGGACCAGATCCGCGCGGGCCACGCCCTCGCCACCGAGCTGGGCTTCCAGCTCATCTCCAACCAGCCGCAGTACTCGATGCTGTGGCGCGTCATCGAGCCCGAGGTCGTCCCGACCTCCCGCGAGCTCGGCGTCTCGCAGATCGTCTGGTCGCCCATCGCCCAGGGCGTGCTCACCGGCAAGTACAAGCCGGGCCAGCCGCTGCCCGCCGGCTCGCGCGCCACGGACGAGAAGGGCGGCGCCCGGATGATCGCGCAGTTCCTGCGCGACGACGTCGTCGAGCGCGTCCAGGGCCTGCAGCCCATCGCCGACGAGCTCGACCTCACGATGGCCCAGCTCGCCCTCGCGTGGGTGCTCTCGAACGACAACGTCTCCGCGGCGATCATCGGCGCCTCCCGCCCCGAGCAGGTGCGCGACAACGTCAAGGCCAGCGGCGTCACGCTGCCGGCCGAGGTGCTCACCCGCATCGACGAGGTCCTCGGCGACGTCGTCGTCTCCGACCCGGCCGAGACCTCCAAGGCATCCCCGGAGAAGCGCCTCGTCTGAGTCGTCCGCACGCAGCGACGCCCCCGCCCGGACCGGGTGGGGGCGTCGCCGTCTCAGGCTCGGCGCCTCACAGCTCGACGGTGGCGTTCTCCCCGCCGTCGTACGGCCGGCCCGTCACCTTGGCCTTGACGAGGCTGATGGCCGTCGCCAGCCGCCCGCCGGGGCTGTCCCAGTACTCGGCGGTGTCCGCGTGCAGGCGCACGAGGCACAGGTCGGGCGTCGTCGGGCCGTCGGGGAACCAGGCCTCGGCGACCGGGTTCCACAGCTCCTCGGCCTTCGCGGCGTCGACGACGACCTCACCCGTCCCCGACAGCGACAGCCACGACGACGAGCCCGCGAACGCGGCGTTGACCGGTGACCCGGCGCGGATGTGCGCGACTTTGGCGCTGCTCAGCGTCGTGAAGAACCACAGGTCGCCGTCGAACTCGACGTCCTGCACGCCCATCGGGCGGCTGACGAGCGCTCCGGACGCGTCGCGCGTCGTCAGCATCGTGAGGTGGTGGTCGCCGAGCAGCTCGCGGACCTTGGCGACGGCCTCCTCGGGGGTCGGACCGTCGGGCTGAGGCGCGGATGCGCGGTCGGTCGACGCAGACGCGCCGGGGGCCGACGCGGACGCGCCGTGGGCCGGGGTGCCGTCGTGGGGTGTGCTCGTCATCGTGACCTCCGTCGGTCGGCGGCGGGCGCTCACCCGTCGGCCCGGCCACGCTAGGCACGCCCCGGCACACCCGCATCCGGACGCCGGGGGCCGCAGGCGGGCGCGGGTCGGCCCGTGC